>VGWY01000167.1 GCA_016873575.1 Nitrospira sp.
GTAATTTATAAAAATTGAATTTTTAAGATGTAAAATATCTGTAAAATGGATTTGAAGGGATGGTTAGAAAGTATTTTTCAAAAACTTTTGCAAGAGTCTAAATAGTAAATTGGAGAGTCCTCTGATAAATCCCCACAATATTCACTTCTTCTGACCAGGATGCTTTGATCGTTATCGTCTTCTCTTTTTCTCCTACCGTAACTTTTATATCTTTTTTCTCTATCGGTATTTTCAATTCCTTTGCACGTTCATATATCTGGTTGCTGAGTTGCTCGGTCAAATTAGCCCCTTCGACAGGAATCTTTATAATCTCTTTCACATCAGATTTAAATGCTGTGTACCGATAATAGGGCATACCAAATTTGAATCCTGCATACACAAGCAATATAAAAACAACCAGACTAAAAAAAGATAATACCTTTCTCAATGTACTAACCTCCCTATTCTGTTCATCCTGGGCCATTTCTTGGGGGTATCCCAGGACCAATATATAATAAACGCCTTTCCCCTTAAATCTGTTAAATCAACAAAACCCCAGTACCTGCTATCATAGCTCTGATCGCGATTGTCTCCCATCACAAAGAGTTTACCCTTAGGCACAATTTTGGGTCCAAAGGTGTCTCGCGGATTTGCCCCTGGTATGACATAGTTGTCTGTATGACGGATATAAGGCTCTATCACTGCCTTCTGATTCACGTAAACTATCTTGTCCTTTGACTCTATCGTATCACCTTCAATAGCAATAACCCTTTTTATAAAGTCCTTCTCAGGATTCTCTGGATATTTAAAGACTATTATATCCCCTCTCTCTGGTTTTTTGAATGTTAAAATCCGTTTATCAGAAAATGGAATCTTGACCCCATAGAGAAACTTATTTACAAGTATGTGGTCGCCGATGACGAGTGTAGGAATCATTGATCCGGACGGAATTTTAAATGCCTGTATAACAAATGTCCTTATCAACAATGCAAGAAGCAGGGCTGTTATGATAGCCTCTGCATATTCTCTTAACAGTCTTTTCTTGTCTTTTTTCATTCAATCTCCTCAAATACAAGCCCTGCTGCCCCGATAACCCCTGCGTCATCTTTGAGTACAGAAGGTACGATCTTTACTGCATCATACAATTCCTTAAAGGCCCTCCTTGATGCCTCTTTGATAGCCTCCTGAATATAAATATTCCAGGCTCCGATCAGACCACCTGTGAGGATAATCGCTTCAGGACTCATCAGATTAATAATATTTGCAATTCCAATACCAAGATACCTGCCAGCATCCCTGAGTGTCTCCCTTGCAAGGCTGTCACCATCAAGTGCAATCCTGTATACATCCTCTGTTGTCAGCTTATAAAAATTGCCACCACAACAACCTTTCAATAAACTCTCTCTCCCTTTTTCAAGGGCATTTACAGCCTTTGATAATATTGCCCTTGCAGAAGCATACACTTCGAGACATCCATTGTTTCCACAGGGGCATTTTTCACCATTTGCATCTATTGTCATATGACCAAGCTCTGCAGAGACACTGAGTAACTTCTTATTATATATTATTCCGCCACCTATGCCAGTGCCGAGGGTAAAAAGGACAAAGTTTGAGAATTCCTTTCCGGCACCAACCCATTTTTCTCCAATTGCAGCAGTATTTGCATCGTTTTCAATACATACAGGCACATCGAATCTCTTTCTTATTACATCCACAATGTGAACTCCTTCGATAAGGGGGAGATTCGGTGAAATAAGTATTTTACCACCTTCCCTGTCAACAAGTCCTGCGATGCCAAGACCGATTCCTCTTACTTCGTCTGAAATAAGGGTACCTGATGCCTTAAGGATTGAGTCAAGAATCTCTCTTGATGTTGGTTCCTTTATCTTTCTGATAATCTTACCTTCACTGGAGACCAACCCAACCCTCAGGTTTGTACCGCCTAAATCAATACCTATTGCATACTTTTTTTGCATGTTTTCTCTTCTCGGGATCGAGTTGTTTCGACTTCACTGTAGACCTCTATTGCTATTTCAGGGCACATCCTTGCACAAATGGCGCAGCCTGTGCATTTATCTATATCTTCCGCATGTGCAGTAAAAAAACCCTTTTTGTTGAATCTGTTCTCGATAACTATAATACCGAGAGGGCAGGCATCTACACAATAGGCACAACCCTTACATAACTCTTTATCTATTACAATCATACCCTTCATCTGAAAATACCTTTATAATCCCCCCTTCCCCCCTTTTCTAAAGGGGGGTTAAGGGGGATTATTTTCAATGTCCTTTGTGTCTCTTTAAGACATATATGTTTCATTGAGCACCCCCGAGTAATTCCTGTGCGTGCCTGAGGGACACATCTGTTATTTTACCACTCAGCATCCGTGCTATTTCATCAATTCGGTCCCTGCCAGAAAGCTCTTTCACCTTTACATATACCCTTTCACCCCGCTGCCCCTTGTCTATCTTCAGATGGTAATCTGCAAGCGAGGCTATCTGAGGTAGATGAGTTGTGCAGAGTACCTGATGCAATTTTGCAACCTTTTTGAGCTTCTTACCAACATGTTCTCCTGTCTTCCCTCCAATACCTGCATCAACCTCATCAAATATCAGACTGGGTATATTGTCAACATCTGCAAGGACCACTTTCATGGCAAGCATAATCCTTGAAAGCTCGCCTCCAGAGGCAACTTTTGCAAGAGGCTTTGGAGGTTCTCCAGGGTTTGCAGAAAACAGAAATTCTACCTTGTCCAGGCCATGTAAAGTGATGGCTTCATGTCTTATATCTATCTTGAAATCTGCATTACTGAACGCAAGTTCTTTGAGTTCATTGTTAACAAGTTCCTCTATTGCTTTAGCTACCCTTTTTCTTTTCTCGGACAAGAAACGAGCGGCGTTGAGGAGTTTATCTTCCTTTACCTTCAGTTCAACATCTATTGATTCCAGCCTTTCGTCTACATGTTCAAGTCTCTTTCTTTCTTCTTCAGCTTCATCCCTGTATCTGATAATGTTTTCAATCCCCTCACCGTATTTCTTCTCGAGTCGTTTTATGAATTCAAGCCTTTCTTCGATACTATCAAGCCTTTTAGGATCAATATCATATTTATCTTTATATCGTCTGAGGGCTATGGCTGTATCCTCAATGAGCGGAATAGCTGACTCAAGCATGTTGAGGGTTTCAGAAATACTATTGTCTATGGATGACATCTCTTTCAATTTTGCCCTCACAGACGAAAGCCTTTCAATACATGAACCCTCTGCGCCATAAAGCGATAGATAGGTTGTTTCTGCAAGCTCATTTAATTTGCTCAGGTTTGATAAAATTGTCCTCTCTTCAATCAGCGCCTCTTTCTCGCCGGGCTTTAAACAGGCAACATCTATTTCATTCATCTGGAAACTCAGCAAATCAAGCCTTTGTGCCCGCTCTTTCATCTTTTGTTTTAACTCTGTGATTTCCTCGTTCAGTGCCTGCACTTCTCTGTAAAGAGCCTCAACTGTTTCCCTCTCATCACGAAGTTTACCGTATGAATCAAGAAGGAGCATGTGCTTATCAACAGACATGAGGCTCTGATGTTCATGCTGTCCGTGTATATCAACAAGGGATTTGCCCATCTCTGCAAGGCTCTGGAGGCTTACCATGGTGTCATTGATATACGCCCTACCCCTGCCTGTTGCAGAAATCGTTCTCCTCAGAATAAGTCCCTCCGATATGTCGATGCCAATATCAGGGAGTTCATTATCTCCCTCTCTCTCAAAAAATGCCTGAACACTTGCTTCCTTTTCTCCTGACCTGATCACATCTGATTGTGCCCTGCTGCCGAGGGCAAGACTGAGAGCATCTACTATGATGGATTTTCCGGCACCTGTCTCTCCAGTGAGTACATTCAGACCATTTTCAAATCTGACTGTCAGGTCGTCAATAATAGCAAAATTCTTGATTCTGAGTTCCTTTAGCATTCATCTTTGGATAGAACAGACAGTACATAATTTATACAGAATAGGCAAGACATAGTTAATATCTTATGCTGAACCCTTCCTGATCACCTATGAATGTTTCCCAGGTCACTTCTATATTGGAAACTCTCGCACCAGGTGGGCCTGTATAACATCCCTTAATAACTTTTTCAATAAGTCCCTTTTCTCCTTCAAGGAGGACCTCAACCCTGCCGTCTCTGAGATTTCTTACCCATCCCTTCAGGCCGAGGCTTTCAGCAAGCTCTCTTGTAAAATATCTATAAAAGACTCCCTGTACCCTGCCGTCAATATATAAATGGGCCCTTGCCTTCTCCATAACTCGAAATTATAGCATACTTTCATTACGCTATTCTCCAAGATACGCCTTTCTGACCTTTTCATTGTTCAGGAGATCATTACCTTTACCCTCAAGTGCTATCATTCCATTTTCGAGCACATAACCTCTATTGGATAACTTAAGTGCTGCACGTGCATTTTGTTCAACAAGGAGCACGGTAACACCCTCTTTGTTTATTTCTTTTATTGTCTTGAATATCTTACTTACAATTATTGGGGCAAGGCCGAGAGAGGGTTCGTCAAGGAGAAGAAGTTTTGGGTTGGACATGAGTGCCCTGCCTATTGCGAGCATCTGTTGTTCGCCGCCGCTCAAAGTTCCACCAAATTGTTTGTGCCTCTCCTTTAAAACAGGAAATAATTCAAAAACTTTCTCTAAGTTAATTTTTAGTTGTTGGTTTTTAGTTTTCTGACTTCTGACTTCTGACTTCTGACTTCTGACTACAGAGTATGCGCCCATATCGAGATTCTCTCTGACGGTCAGCTTTGGGAAAATCCTTCTCCCTTCTGGAACCTGACTGATACCCATCTCAACAATCCTATGTGGTGGAATCCCTTTGATACTCTTCCTCTCAAACAAAATATTGCCAGAAAGAGGTTTCAGTATGCCTGATATTGTCATGAGGGTTGTTGATTTTCCTGCCCCATTACTTCCAATAAGACAGACAATCTCTCCCTGCTGTATTTCTAAATCAACACCCCTTAATGCCTCAATGGGGCCATAAAATGTATGGACATTCTCAAGCTTTAGCACAAATAACACCGACTACAATTCTTGCTTTTTTATATCTCTGACTGTAATAGCGAATGACATCATGAACAGGTTCATAGGCATAGGTAAAGAGGCTTATAAATAGTATCCAGATCAAATCCATCTTCTGAAAATCCTTGAACAAATCTAACATTATCAGCCTTTTGTTTATGATAAAAAGCAAGTTTAAGGAGGCCAAGCGGAGGAATTTGGGTATGGTATTTTTTCGATTTTTGAGGTTCAACAAGAAGGACTTTCAATTTTAATTATACTGCATATTGAACTATTTCTCGCACATGCAATATCTCTCTATCCTTCATTAGCCTGATATCGTTAGAAGATAGAGTAAGAACAGCTATTGTTTTCCCATCAGCAGTGATAAACTCTACCTCATAAATATCACTATCTTTATAGCAATGAACTACTGCCCCTATATCACCTTTTGTTAATCCATACTCTTTAATATCATGGGTCAAAACAACAGTATCTAATTCCCTAATCATCTTACACCTCCTAAACCAACTTTTATATTGGATAAGCAGTCATAACGCACCCGATAAACGGGTGGCTTGACGGTTGTGAGCCGTCTCAAAGACGGCCAATTAGTTCTTCTTAAAACTTACCTTCTTCTTGTTCACTCTCTATCTTCTCTTGTTGCTCTA
>VGWY01000168.1 GCA_016873575.1 Nitrospira sp.
TCAATGGCAGTAGCAGTTGGTGCAATACAAAAAGGACTTATTCCACCTACTGTAAATTATAAGGAAAGAGACCCTGAATGCGATCTTGATTACGTCCCAAATGAAGCGAGGCAAAAGCAGGTAAATAACGTTCTTGTAATATCAGCAGATCCGTATGGGAATAACACAGCCATTGTGATAGGAAGATATCAATAAAAATGACAAATGACAAAGATCAAATGACAAATCAAGCTCAAAATCCAAATAACGGTATCCATTCAGTAGAGCGTGGCAGAGAAGAGAGATTCCGGACAAGCCGGAATGACAATAAGAGGTATGACAAGAGTCTGTCATTCCCGCCTGTCGGGAATCCTTCTTTAATAACGTACAGAGACAACGATTGCCACTCTTCACTGAATGGTTACAAATAACAAAACAAAGGAGACTTAAATGACACTTGACTTTGAAGAGATAAAGAAGCTTATACCTCAGCGATTTCCTTTTATCATGATAGACAGGGTAATTGAAATAGAGCCAGGTAAAGAGGCCACAGCAATAAAAAATATCTCAGGTAACGATATATTCCTTTTCGGGCATTTCCCTGAAAAGGCTATTATGCCAGGTGCCTTAATAATAGAAGCAATGGCACAAACTGCTATAGTCCTTTTCGCAGCTGAAAAAAGAGCAGACAGTTCCCATAGCGACACAAAGGATAATGCAAATAATCCCCCCGAATCCCCCCTTAGTAAAGAAAATCCCCCCATACCCCCCTTTAGCAAAGGGGGGCAAGGGGGGATTAAAGAAGAAGGGCCAGGGGGATTTCCAGAAGAAAAGAAAGGTGATAACAAAAAGCCGATTTATTTCCTTGGGTCTGTCAAGGCAAGGTTTTTCCATCCTGTAGTTCCCGGAGATCAGTTAAAGATAAAAGTGGTTAATGTCAAATCTCTGCCATCTGGTGCATATGTATCAGCAGAGGCATTCGTTGATGATAAAAAGGCAGCCGAGGCAGACCTTGTATTCAGTGCAAAAAATGAATGAAATTAAACCACTGAGACACGGAGGCACAGAGAAACAAATTTATTATTATGAAAAATTGACAGATAAATTTTTATTTGAGTGTATTGAAAAATGGAATTAAGAGACTTGTATCATAAACTCTGTGCCTCTGTGACTCTGTGGTTATATAACAACTATAGTATTTATATATATAAATAATGAAAAATAGGGTTGTTATAACAGGTTTAGGAGTTGTTTCTTCTATCGGTATAGGCTGGGAAGAATTCTGGAATAACCTCCTCAACGGTAAATCAGGTATAAGCCCTGTATCATCCTTCGATACCACAAATCATTTCACCCATAATGGCGGAGAGGTAAAAAATTTCAAACCCGAAGAGTTTATCTCAAATGGAAATAATCCCCCCTTACCCCCCTTTAGTAAAGGGGGGGAGGGGGGATTTTCAGGTGGAAATTTAAAATCCTTAAGCCGTGCATCACAACTTGCCCTTGTTGCAGCTAAGCTTGCATTAGAAGATTCAAAATTATCACGTGAAACAAACATGGTAAATAATCCCCCCTTACCCCCCTTTAGTAAAGGGGGGGAGGGGGGATTTTCAGGTGGAAATATTTCAAATATGAGGGTTGGAACATGTATAGGAACGACCTTGGGTTCTATTCAAAATGTAGAGATAATAAATGAAATATTATTAGTTCATAAAAGAACAAATCTTAGTAACGAGTTAGTATATCAAGTACCGACTCATTCAACCCCTTCTTGTATTGCTAAAGAATTAAATTTTTATGGCCCAAATATAATGTTCTCAACTGCCTGTGCAGCAGGTAACTATGCAATAGGCTATGGTTTCGATTTAATAAGACTTGGCAGGGCAGACATTGTCCTTGCGGGTGGATCAGATCCATTTTCGAAAGTTGCCTTTACAGGGTTCAATCAATTTTCAGCAGTAGCACCTGAAAAATGCCAGCCTTTTGATAAGAATAGAAAAGGCATGATGGTTGCAGAAGGTGCTGGAATTCTCATCCTTGAATCTCTTGAGAGCGCTTTACAAAGACAAGCACCTATCTATGCAGAGATTTTAGGTTATGGCCTTAGCTGTGATGCCAATCATATGACCTTGCCATCTGTCGAAGGAGTGTCTAAATGTATGGTAAAGGCAATGAATGAAGCTGGTATTACAAAAGATAATGTGGACTACATTAGTGCTCACGGCACAGGGACACAAGCAAATGATAAAAACGAATGTGCTGCTATTAAAAAAGTCTTTGGTCCTCTCTATAAAAAGATACCTATAAGTTCTATCAAATCTATGCTCGGACACACAATGGGAGCTGCATCTGCCCTTGAGGCAATTGCATGTGCACTGGTTGTAAAAAATGATAGTATTCCGCCTACGATAAATTTTGAAACACCAGACCCTGAATGTGATATTGATTGTGTGCCTAATCAGGCAAGAAGGCACACTGTTCATATAGCTTTAAATAACTCATTTGCCTTTGGAGGGAATAACGCCTCACTTGTATTGAGAAAATTAATTCACTAAGGAGGATTTTAAAAGATGGGTGAAAATAATATTGGAAAAGAGATTATATCAATAATATCAGAGGTCTCAGGATTTGACGAAGAAGAGATAACCCCTGAGACAAACTTTTTTAAAGACCTGGAAATAGATTCTATTAAAGCCATTGAAATTACTGTAGCAATTGAGAAGAAATTTAAAATATCTATTAGAGATGAAGATGTTCCAAATATAACAACAGTAAAACAGTCCGTTGAATTGGTTAATAGATTATTAGAGCAGGAATCACTCGTAGGTGCTGGAAGCTGATTGCTGATGGCTAAACAGTAATGTACGATGTTGTAATTATAGGTGCTGGTATGAGCGGCCTTGTTTGTGGATGCTATCTTGCGAAGGCTGGCATGAAAGTGCTGATTGCAGAGCAGCATCATAAACCTGGCGGCTATTGTACTTCATTCAAGAGACAGGGATTCACTTTTGATGCTGCTGCCCATTCATTTGGTGCATATAGAGAAGATGGAATTGTAAGAAAAATATTTAATGACCTTGAAGTAGATAAAAGAACGAAAATCCAAAGAGTTGATCCTTCAGACGTCATAATGGCACCTGATTATAAAATCTCTTTCTGGGCTGACTTAGATAAAACTATCAACGACTTTCAAAAAGCATTCTCGGATGAAAGCAAAAATATCAAGATTTTTTTCTCCCTCTTCGTCAACCCTGAGCCTATCTTTTTTGTCCGTATGAGAAGTTGGACATTTAAGGATTTATTAGATAAGTATTTTACAAACAATAAATTGAAGGCCATGTTATCCCTCCCATTATATGGCAATAGTGGAGTACCACCAGCTATGTTGTCTGCATGTATGGGTGCTCAAATTTTTATAGAATTCCTCCTTGATGGTGGATATTACCCTGAGGGTGGTATGAAGTCGTTACCTGATGCGTTAACAGTAAAATTTAGAGAACTTGGTGGAGAATTAAGATTATCCTGTGCTGTGAAAAAAATTGAGGTTAAAGATGGTAAAGTCATAGGTACTGTTTTAGAAAAAGATGGATTTGTACTATCGAGATATGTGGTTTCCAACTGTGATGCAAGGCAGACTTTTTTTAAACTTTTGGGGAGAAAAGTTGTTGGTCATGATTTTTTAAGCAGAATGAATAATATGATTCCTTCACTTTCAGCATTTGTTTTATATCTGGGGGTAGATAAATTTTATAATTTGCCCGAGCCAGGAAGTAATGTGTGGGTTCTACCTCAATACGACTTAAATAAAGCGTATTCTTTAGTAAGAAAAGGTAAGCTTAATAGCATAGGGGGATATTTGATGCATGTATATCCTGATAGAAAAAGTCTTCTTTCTCTTATACCTGTGCCTTTTATAAATAGAAAATACTGGAATAATAATAAGGAAAAATTATTGGAATCTTTTATAAAAAGAATAGAAATAGATGCAGTGCCTGGGCTATCAGAACATATTATATATAAAGATGCGGCTACCCCACCGACACTTCACAGGTATACCCTGAACTATAAAGGAGCTGCTTTTGGATGGGCGGTGACCCCTTCACAATTGGCAATTCCGGATCTTAGAAAACCTTCTTTCATTCAGGGTCTTTATTTGACGGGGAATTGGACAACTCAAGGAGTTGGAATCTCTGGTGTAATATATGTTGGTTATGATACGGCTAAGCTGATTTTAAGAAAAGAAAAAGCATGTTAAAAATTGTACCCTCCCCCAAAATTAGTACCACTCATAGTGCTAAATTTTCCGTAATATAGAAGGCATCATCATCTGGGACATGAGACCTTCAAAGGAGGCTATGATGATGTCTGAAAAACATGGCAAGAGGTATGCGTCAAGGTTCAAATTTCAAGTAGTTTTAGAAGCGCTAAGGGGCTCCAAAAATATTGGACAGATTGCCAAGATGTATGGTGTGCACCCGATTACCATTACTCACTGGAAAGGGGAATTCATAGAGAAGGGACCGGAGATATTCGGACAACAGAACACCCTCCATGAATATGAGAAGAAGATCCAGGAGTTGGAACGGCTGATTGGTCATAAGGAGGTTGAGATAGCTCTTTTAAAAAACTTCTTGGCCGGGAGCTCACCCGGCAGGAAAAAATAGACCTCGTGATGCAGTGTAAGGACACCTATGGGCTTAACAGGGTTTTAGAGGCGATCCAATTATCCAAGAGCACTTGGTATTATGCCCAGCAAAGACAACCGTATAAAGACAAATATGCCCATTTAAGGAAGCCGTTGATAAAGATAGCCAAAGCACATCCGGAATATGGGATAGACAGAACCACAGCGGAACTCCATGACAGTGGTATCCATATCAATCATAAAGTCATCGAGAGGCTGCACAAATGTTGGGATTTAGCTATCTTAAAAAGAGTGCATCGACCGAAGCCAAGTGGAGTTCGTGTGTTGTTACAAGAAACTGGATCACAGATAAATCTGGTAGTTTCACTTGAAGACATTAATGATTTAGAAGTCCTGTACACTGATTTCACCGAAATATTGTATCGTCGAGGTCAGGCCAAAGCACAATTGATGCCGATTATTGATCATCGAAGCAAACTGGCAGTTGGACATGCATTGGGAGAAAGTGCCGATACCGAATTGGCTCTGAAGGCATGGAGGAAGGCAAAGAGAACACTGAGACGATATGGGCAGCGATTGAGGGATGTAATTATTCACCATGATCAGGATAGTGTGTATACCGGTCATGGCTGGCTACGCGAGGTAGTTGTCAGAGACAGCGTCAGGGTTTCGTATTCTGACAATGGAGCCAAGGGCAATGTCCATATAGAATCATTTAATGGCAAATTTAAAACAGAAAATCATGTACTGTTTTGGGAACAGGAAAACTTGGAGGCATTAGAAAAAGTTGTAAACAATCGGATACGGTATTATAATCATATTCGACGACACTCGGCGATTGGAAACAAATCGCCAATAAAATATCTAAAAGAGAAGGGCAAAATCCCCAGGTGATATGTTAGCGGAAATTAGCACTTAAACTGGTACTAAAAATGGGGGACATGTCCGACCGAAGAAGATGACATGGTATCGTCTCATCAGGTAAAGCGATTTTTCAAGTCATTTTCATGGTTATGCGGTGGTATATTCCGGAAGATATTAAAACAGATATTCATTTGGCGGTTACGGATAGAG
>VGWY01000169.1 GCA_016873575.1 Nitrospira sp.
TTATGGGGAGAATATCCACCCATTCCACCGGTATTCAAACCCTCATCGTTATCATAGGCTCGCTTGTAATCCTGGGCAACAGGCATTGGTGCTATGGCTTCTCCATCAGTAAAAACAAAAAAGGATATTTCCTTCCCATAGAGTCTTTTTTCGATTACCACCTTATTCCCTGATTCACCAAATATCTTTCCTGCCATGATTTGATCAATAGCATGATGTGCTTCTTTGGTATCCGAACATACAATTGAACCTTTCCCCTGTGCAAGTCCATCTGCCTTTACAACCACAGGATATTTCACATATTCAACATAATCCATAGCTTTTTGTGGATTGTCAAAGACCTCAAATTCTGCGACGGGGACACCGATCTCTCTGCATAATAATTTTGTATATGCCTTGCTTCCCTCAAGAATAGCAGCCCTCTTTTGTGGTCCAACAATAGGGATTTTCTCTGAATTAAAAAGATCTACAATCCCGTTTGTCAGAGGACTTTCAGGACCGACAAAAACAAGGTCAACCTTTTCTCGTTTTGCAAGTTCGAGCATCTCTTCGTTTGTCCTTGCATTTTCGCACCGGATCTCTAAGGCAATACCATCATTCCCGGGTGCACAGATTACTTCTCTTATATTTGGGTCATTCTTAAACTGCCACGCAATAGCATGTCCACGACCACCGCTGTCAACCACGAGTACCTTCATTTATATCCTTAATCCTATCATAAGAGGCTTTTGCAAAAGTAGCATTTTAAAGATTGCGGAGCCTGTTCCGAGCTTGTCTTGAGATTGCTTCGGCTAACTTTGTTAGCCTCGCAATGACAGGCGAGGAATCTCACTCCTCGCAATGACAGTAAACACGCCATTTGTCATTGCGAGCAAAGCGAAGCAATCTCGCTTTTTAAGACTTCTGCAAGAGCCTCATAAGATTTATCACTTGAAAACATCTTTACTATTTTCCCGTCATTGCGGCTTGTCCGCAATCGTTCTGGCTTGTCGTTCGACTGAGCTCACGCCGAAGTCCAGAATCGTTAAAAAAAGATTCCCGTCAAGCGGGAATGACATTTATTGCGGTTATAATATCTCGATAGGCCAATGTACTGACTTGTCAACATAAACCTTTCCCATATTTATTCAATAACGACCTTATCCTCTGAGCAGCCTTATCATTCAATGTGCCTTTTTCAATTGCTACTTTTACGGTATATCTCCCAAGCTCAGAGTACAGGTTTATTAATCCATTCTTCTCTTTTGATATTGCTTTTAAATGATCTTCAACAACAGTTGTATCACCTCTCGAAATAGGACCTGTGAGGGCTAAAGGAATGCCAATCGCCTCGATATTCTTTACAGTTCCTTTTATCAAGGGCATAAGGGCATTGAGGGCATCTTGCCTGTTTATACCTGCTGCCTCGAATAATTCCAGACCAAACCCTACAGTTGCCACAAGGAAGTTTGAGGCTACAGATGCACCTGCATGGTATAGAGGCTTCTTATCTACTCTTAAAGTTATCTCTTTCCCCTTGAGGGCAGCTATTATCTCCCTCGCAACTATGAGTGCATCTTCATCTCCTTCTATGCAAAAGTATGAACCATGAAGATTTTTAACTGCCTCATTTACATTTGCCAGGCTCTGAAGTGGATGAAGGGAAGCGGTCTTCGCACCATTATTTCTTGCAGACCGCAAGACCTCTGATGATAAAGCCCCGCAAGTATGGAATACGACTGTGCCCCGCTTAAATCCTTTATCTGAAGCTATTTTATTACAGGCCACTTCAATTGCTCTATCAGAAGTTGTAATGAAAACGATATCGGCTTTCCTGGCTGTAGCACCGAGATCGGTTGAGGTAATGCCGCTGCCAATAAATTCTTTTGCCTTTCGGGCTGACTCAATCGTCTTACTTGCAATTCCAACAATTGAGTACCCTACTTGCTTAAGGAGGTACCCGATAGCTGTCCCGACAACACCTGCACCAATAATTGAAACTTTGTGCATTATCTATCTGGAGAATATCCTTCCCCTACAGTCCAGCCTCATCCAGGACCATGGGAACCCTTTTCTCCCAGCCAATAGCCATGATATGAACTCCTTGACAGAGGCTCTTCATTCCCTTAATGAGCTCGGCAGCTATTTTCACGCTGGTTTTGACCTTATCCTTGGTCTCTTCCATTTCTTTAATTAAGGGATCAGGAACAAACACCCCGGCCACATTTTTATTCATAAACCTGGCCATTCCGGCTGACTTGAGTAGAATGATCCCGCCCAAAACCGGCGTATTGAAGCCTTCTACACGCTTCATGAATTTTTCAAAGAGGTCCAGATCAAATATCCCCTGGGTTTGAAAGAACTTTGCACCCGCCTCTATCTTCTTTTCCATCTTTATGATCTGCATCTCCAGGGCAGCCTCATTGTCGGCTCCCGGATTCACGACCGCGCCTGGAAAAAAGTCAGGAGCACCCTTGAGCTGGTTTCCCGCCATATCAAAGCCTTCGTTGAGCCTGCCTATTACTTTTAATAAGCTCACGGAATCTAAATCAAAAACAGACATTGCATCGGGGTGATCTCCAAGAGTTGGATGATCTCCGGTTAATGCCAACACATTTCTGATACCCAAAACCCAGGCACTCAGCAGATCAGATTGGAGTGCCAATCTGTTTCTATCCCTGCAGGTCATTTGCAGGATGGGATCAATTCCATGATCTTTCAGGAGATGGCAAACTGCCATAGACCCCAATCGCATTACAGAACTTTGAAGATCGGTAACATTAACGGCGTCTACTTTTCCTTTTAAAAGCTCTGCGTCTTCCAGCAGGACATCCGTCTCGGTCCCCTTAACAGGACCTACCTCAGCAGTGACGAGGAACTTGCCGGAATCTAAGGCCTCCCTGAATCCCATCTCTTTATACTCCTTTTGTTGACTCCTTCTTTAATTTCAAATCTTCTCTAACCATCCTTCGGGGATGAACAGACCTTGTCTTCGGCTGTGATATCCCCTTAAGAAGATAAAGCATATTGAGTTTTACCAGGCGGTCGTAAATCAGTTGCCACACGCAGGGATTATCTTTTGAAACTTCACACAATCCGCCCTGTGATCCACCGCAAGGCCCGTTGATGAGGCTTTTCGCACAACGTGTTACAGGGCATATTCCGCCTGTCATAGAGAGGATACAGTCCCCACAGGCTGCACAGACTTCCAAATACTGACCTTGTTCATCTGCCATCCCTATGAAAGTGGTATTTAGAGCAGGTAAAACGGGTATGTTTTCTATTCTCTCGGCAATTTCCTGTACACCTGCCCCACAACCCATCGAAAGAATTACCTCATACTTGCCAGCCTCGTCCTTGATCATATCAACAAATTTAGGCTCACACTGTCTGGGTATTACCATTTCTCCTACAACTACATCATCACTTTCAATCTTTCTCGCTGTCCTGAGGGCAGAAGCCAGTAATTCAACCTGTTTCTTCCCACCGCTAAGACAAACAGTAACACAACTCCCACAGCCCGCAACAAGAATTTTTTTATACTTTTTCAGTAAATTCTTTATCTCTTCAAAAGGCTTAATTTCAGCAATAACCATTCTCTATCACCTTCTTTTCTTTTATTTATATCTTCTACTCTTTAAGCCTCCCTTAATTATTTGTCATCCTCATAAATTACCTTTACACTATCAGCATCTATGCCGATATCTTTTAACATTTTTTGAGCGCGCTCAATGTGCTCGATAATCCATTTTTCACAACCCTTAAATCTGCAATCTTTTTTATGCCCGCATTTGTGTATTTCAACCGCTTTTGAACCCTCCTCAAAAGGTTGAATAAGCTGATATACACTGACACGGGCCATGCAAGGTTTCCCAACAGTATATGTCCCTTTTTTCTTTTCTGAAGGGCCTGTGGGCTGCTCATATTGGCAATAAAAGTTAATGCTAAAATCCTTCAGTTCTTCTTTCTTAGCGGTTTCAACAGCTTTCTTCAGTTTCTTGCGGCTTACCTCTCTTGTTTCAAGTTTAACATCAATTGCAGATGCAGGACATTCTGAAGCACAAATTCCGCATGCCTGACACTGGCTTATATCAATCTGCGCCTTTTCTTCGCCAGCGGTAGCTACGCCATAAGGACATACAAGGACACAGTTAAAACAGGCTGCACAGTCTTCTGAAATAACTGCGCCTGCACCGCAGTTTAAACAGCGTTGGGCGCACAGTATAGCTTGGTCCCATGTGAAACCTAATTGCACCTCTTTAAAACTCTTGATACGTTCCTCTGTAGGAAGCATCGGCATCTTTTGTCTTACTGCTTTAATGATTAAACTGACGATCCTTTCATCAAGCGGTCTGAGGACTACAGGTTCCTCAATCTCCTTAGGTGGAAGATTGCGTAGATACCGGTGGATTGCATCGGCAGCCTTTTTACCGGATGCTATTGCATGAATCACACTTTGAGGACCGCTGACAACATCTCCTCCTGCAAAAACACCTTTAATATTCGTGGTGCCGAGCTCGTCTTTTACAACAATTGTTCCTTTTTTCCCTGAAATTATCTCTACTTCTTCAATTGAATCCGTTTTCGGGTTATAGCCGATTGCCAGGATAACAGCATCAGTATTAATATCGAATTCAGAGTCTTTGACAGGAAGAAAAGATTGCCGTTTTGAACCGCTTGAATGACTCAATTGCATCTTGACACAGCGCACTTTTTCTACTCTTCCATTCCCTATGAATTCAACCGGTGCTGTAAGAAATTTAAACTTCACTCCTTCATGCTCAGCCTCGTCAACCTCGCCCTTTCCGGCAGGCATCTCTTTGACAGTCCTACGATAAATAACAGTAACATCATGCGACCCCAGGCGGATACAGGTGCGCGCTGCATCAACTGCAGTGTGCCCTCCGCCAACAACAACAACACTTTCACCTAAATATGGCCTATGTCCCTCACTGACTTGTTTTAGGAATTCAACTGCTGTAATGATTCCAGGCATTTCTATCCCTTTACATTTTGGGAATATACTCCTTTCACTCCCTAAGGCCAGGAAAACAGCCTGATAATCTTTAAGAAGCTCATCAATAGAAAAATCACGGCCGAGCACCATTCCGGTTTTAACCTCAATGCCCATAGACAGGATGTAATCAATATCAGTTTTAACAGCACTTTTAGGTAATCTATATTCCGGTATTCCCCTGCTGAGCATTCCCCCGAGCTCTTTGTGCGCTTCAAAGACTGTTACATTGTAACCCAGCAACGTCAGGTCATGGGCAGCGGTAAGGCCTGAAGGCCCTCCTCCTATTACGGCTACCTTTTCGTTGTAGAAAGGTCCTCGCTTGAAAGAAGATTTCAAATCCTTGGTTTGGTCTGCTGCAAAGCGCTTTAGCGCTGCAATTGCAATAGGCTCGTCTATCTGACCACGTCTGCAAGCTGACTCACATGCCCGTATGCAAATTCTTCCGCATACTGAAGGAAAAGGATTAACCTGACGTATAATTCCGATCGCTGTTTCCACATCACCTCTTGATATAGCAGAAACATAACCACGTACATCTGTATATATAGGGCATGCAGCCTGACAAGGTGGCATAGCGCTAATACTCATTGATTTATATCCTCCTTTTAAAGAAATGCTTTTATCATTGTAAGAAAGGTTACAACATAATTATTATTTTATAATATAT
>VGWY01000170.1 GCA_016873575.1 Nitrospira sp.
TTTTTTATATGTCAATCTCCGTGCCTCTGTGTCTCTGTGGTTATTAGAATGCTTTTCAACTTTTTCTCATTGATAAATTTGTATTGATTATTGCTAATTTTGACTTGATTTTATTTATGAGTCCGTCCCCAATTTCTCCGTCTCTAAGATGTTTGTAACTCCCCTTTTATATCCTTCGTTCTGGGCAATGATATCAAGATGAAGGGTACCCATGTCTTCAACAAGGGGTATGACATCCTCACCTGTCTCCCTTAAATCTATAGTCTTGATGTATTTTTTACATTCCTCACAGACATCCACTCTGTATGCCTTTCCGTCAGCTTCAGTATTGAAGTACCTGAGCTTTTTATGGTCTTCGTTGCCGCAGAACGGACACGCCAGCCTCTTAAAACGCCACTGGAAACTGCATGATGAACATACGAGAGACTTTGCTCCTTCAACTCCTTCCAGATTTCTTAGCTCCCCTAACACCGGCGCTGAACCGCAGGCAGGGCAATACCCCCTGAACCAAATTTCCTGGCCCACATAATCTTTCAGTTTCTCTGCATATTCCTCAAGGAAAGGATTAATACTGCTCTCAGCCAGAAAAGAAAGAAGCCATGTATGCAGTCCGGCCTTGTTTGCTATGAATTCAATATATCCTTTATCCCCTTCAATCAGCCTCCCGAAAATTTCCATGAGATCTATCCCCTTGTTACGAATAGCCTGATTTATCTTTTTTATTTCAGGGGCTATCTTTTCTTTCCTCTGGAGAACCCTGCAGATATTCTTAAAAAGAGTTGCTGCTAAATCCAAATCAAGCTTTATGTCCTTTTTATCTATTAAGGGAAACCCTTCCTTGAGCTGGTTTTTTGCGGTTTCCTCATTTATGTCAATTGTTTTCACCTTTATTAATGGTTTTATTTTGTGCTGCTCCCTGATGATATATTTGAAAAAATCGAGGACTTCTTTATGGGTGGGCCTGTTTTTCCCGATGACATTTATCCTTTTGATTATCCTGTTTAGTTCCTCGGTTTTCTTTTTTTTCATTGTCTCCCCCTTTCTTTTTTGTCATTATCCAGCAACCGCTTGAAAACCTTTTCAGTTCCCCTTCCTTGCTTCTCCCATTTCAAATTCCCACTTTTATAAAGGGGGATACAGGGGGATTACCAATTAATAATTCCCTTCCCCTTATTCTTAAATCTATATGAAAAAAACTATTTTATCCAGTAATCTCCTAACCCCTCTTTATGAAAGAGGGGAGGTATCCACGCGTTTTCCCTCAAGAACCTTAAAAAGATTGCCCCGGTTTGTGCCGGGGCAATCACATAAACCGAGGTAAGTCTTACTTCATAACTATGGCGCCTTTGCAATGTTAACAAGGAATACCTTTGTTTCAGGGATTCTTGTATTGGTATCACCGATGTATGGAGTCAACATGTTGGCACTTTCTCCGGGAGACGTACTGGCCCATCCCCAGTGCCACGGCAGGCCGACCTGATGAATCATATTGCCGTCGATGATGAAAGGCTTAAACCTCTTCGTCACACATGCCTTCACAGTAATAGTGCCACGTACAGAACTGACATCGACATTGTCACCATTTGCAATACCTTTTTCTGCTGCAAGCTCCTCACTTATCTCAATAAATGGCTCAGGCTGTGCTTCTACCTGTGTCGGGCAGTTCCTCGTGAAGCCGCCTCCGTGCCAGTGCTCGGTAAGCCTGTAAGTGGTGCAGACTATTGGATATAAATCCCTTTCTGCAGGTGTATCAGCGTATGTTTTACCATAGTTAAAAACGTATGGGCTTACCAGAGGACCTGCACCTGCTGTCAATATGTTAGAATCAAGCGGCGTCTCCCATGGTTCCCAGTGTTCCGGCATTGGCCCGTCTGCCAGCCCGGTGCCCCTGCCCATCAACCTTGCCAGACCTTCTTCTCTCATGATATATGGCAGCCAGGTTGTTGGCCCAGAAGTACTGAATCCGTCAACAACATCGTTCGGATATGTATTTGGGTTTTTGCTGAGATTGTTGTAATTCCAATTCCACTTTGCATCGCTTATCGTATATACAGAAGTAGCGTCGGGATTAATAACCCAATTCGAACTCACTGTTAATGTATTACCTGTATTTGATGAAATTGTTCTTTCCTGTCCTGATCCGGTCCCAGCCGAGATATAAACTCTCTTACCTGCCCATTGGTTGGCAGTCCAGGCTTTATCATTATCAGTAAGGGTATTAGCTGTACCACTCTCTGCTGTTCCACTGTCTAAGGAATTAGAATATCCTGTATCCCACCAGACAACTGGTTTGTTTGGATTGAGAGGTTGTCCCATTATTTTTGAACCACTCGTACTTTGGTATACAGCAGCACGGTTATAAATTATTCTCCTGTTGACAGGCCAGGAATAGCCCCACTTGTGGTATATACCGATTCCGTACGGGTGGTAATCAATCGGATCACGGTTCTTCATCTGATTTCCTGTAGTCTGATATGTTCCGGTGTAAAGCCAGTTTCCGCAGGCAGTTTCTCCGCCAGACATAAGGTGGAAGAAGGTGTTAATCTGGTTGCCGGCAGTATATGAAGACCTCGCCCCTGCAATAACAGGTGTTGTGTAGGTAACAAGAGCATAGCCATTTATCTCTTTTGCCACACTCTCAGCCAATGTTGCACCTGGAACAAATGGCGCCGGGCCATAAGGCCAGGCGAGCCGGACAATTGGTGAATCTTTGGCTGCTTCAGCTCCAGGAGCGGGATACAGTGCCTGTATTGCATCTCCAATATCATTTACTATGTCCAGTTCATCCTTTGCATCTCCCGGAGGATCGCTTGCCTTGTCCCTCCACTGTGCCAGACGACCGCTGTTTGATGCGCTTCCTTCCTTTTCGTAAGCGTATGCGCCGGGCAGGAAATAGACCTCTGTGTCGATCAATGCAGGGTTTTCGTCCGGATTCTTCCAGAAAGCAGCGGTCTCTGTCTCAAAAAGGTCACAGACAACCAGCCATTCGAGCTTTTTCATGGCAGACCGCTCAAAGGTCTGATCAGGACCCATAACCATAGGGTTTGTGCCCCAGCAAAAGAGTCCTTTGATGGTTCCAGCATCGATAGAGTTCATGAGTGACAGATAGGTGCAATCCCCGGCTTTCTTGGGAAGGTATGAATAACTGGTATTATGGTCAATTGTAGGCCACCATGCCTTGAGCAGGCTGACTACATACCTCGCCCGGTTGTACTGATTTGCAAACATGCCCCACCAGTTACTGCTTTGAGGATTTCCGGGCGCATCCGGGTCCATAGCTAATGGTATTGCACCTTTGAGGTATGTGGAACCAGCATCAAGCGGTCCTATTCCGAGGGTTGCAGGTGATGTATTCGATGGAGCGCTCAGATATCCGGGTAGTAAATTCTGTAAAAGCCCATGGTCTGTTGCACCCTGCACATTGTGCCATCCTCTTAAGGCATCTACACCGCCGCCTGCCACTCCAATGTTTCCGAGAAGTGTCTGAATAATCGAGGCAGCGCGTACGTTCTGTGTTCCCACAGTATGCTGTGTCCATCCCATTGCATAAAGCATTGTGCCGGCCTTATCATCTGCATAGGTACCGCCAATGTAAGCTTCACAGATCTGTTCAAATAATCCGGCAGGTGTTCCGCAAATCCTCTGTACCATCTGAGGGGTATAAACAGAGTATTGCTGCCTCAGGTGCTGGAATACGCAAGCCGGATCATCCAGAGTTGCCGCCTTCAGTGGTGTCTTTATATTTGCATTTGGCGGACAGCATCTCCAGGTTACAGTCCCATCTGCTACGGTACCGCCTATACTGGTTGGCCATACTGGCTCGGATGCACCAGAAGTGCCGGCTACAATACATTCATATCTGAAATTGTTAGGAACAGTAGGGATAACTACAGCATTCAGAGCATACCCCGTGCCTGTAACCCAGCCTGAACCCTGCGAAGGAACATAATCAGCTCCATACTGATAGTCCCATGTGCCGCTCGCTGAGAAATCTCCGACAGGTGCAGTACGACAATTTTTAAAATCAGTACGAACCAGGAACAGGGCATTTGTGCAATCTTCAACATACTTCTGGTTGATGTATTTTGTCTTTCCAGAGGTATACCATTTTTCTATCATCCACCTGATCATCCCGCCAAGGAAGGCAATATCCGTACCTGAACGTATGGGTGCATAGATATCTGCCTTAGCGGATGTCCTCGTGTAACGTGGATCTACGTGAATGATAGTTGCGTTATTCTCTTCCTTTGCCTTCCATATCCACCTTGAAGCAATGGGATGGTTCTCGACTGCGTTGCTGCCCATTATTAGGTGGGCATTTGCATTCTTCAGATCGATCCAGTGGTTTGTCATTGCTCCTCTTCCATACGACTCTCCCAGAGCCGTCACAGTTGAGGAGTGTCAGTTACGGGCCTGGGTTTCGAGATAGACAACTCCAAGTCCCCTGTTTAATTTACCAATAAGATATGCAGCCTCGTTATTCAGGGAAGAGCCACCAAGCGTGGCAATTCCATTACAACGGTTCACGGTTAATGCCCCTTCTGTTTCAGTAAAGTTTGCATCTCTCGTAGCTTTGACCTTTGCTGCTATCTCGTTTATGGCAGTCGCATAAGGCTTATCTGTCCAGACCGAAGCACCAGCCGCACGATACTTAACCGTAGTAATTCGTTCCGGATTCGGGATTCTTCCTAACGTTGGATCCACTATTGTGCTGATTTGGGCAGAAGAAGCGCATTTGCTGCAAAGGCCTCCACCGTTGATTGGGCTGTCTGGATTTCCCTGTACGTATACAACATATTTTTTGCCTGCTGTTCCGCCGGTTATCGTACTTCCGTCAACGCTGCCCACGATTACACCGCATCCGCCTGAACAATAAACACCGACGCTGAGGGCTTCAGTTGTCCATACCGGCGGGTTGGCTTCAGCATAGGCTTTAATCGGATCAAGGTCGAAGACGCCAAATAGAAGCGCACCACCTGCAACAGCAGTATATTTCAGAAAATCTCTTCGTGTAATAGCCATTATTTCCCTCCTTTCTCTTTGTAGGGCAACCCTTTAGGGTTGCTTCTAAATGCAGGGCTAAAGCCCTGCCCTACTAATTTTTTGCAAAAAGCTTTTTTGTTTATATTCCCTTTTAGGGAAAATTGACAGTCCATTTGCCTCCCTCTCATTATAGCCCATAGACAGATGGCTTTTCTGTTAGTAGATATATTACATTGGTCCTGCCATATTTCCCTTGATAAACACAGGCGTTAGGATAGTCGAGCTTTACAGCTTGATATCTTCTACGGACTATGCCTTTTGTAAGGTCGCCTGTTACTTTAGGGCCTCTAATCTCGTCAAAAGTTCCGATCTTTATAGCACCAGCTGGACAGGTAAGTTCACAGGCTGTGTGCCCATTGGTAGCATACATATCGAAGCAAAAGTCACACTTTACATACCTGTCAAGCAAAGTGTTGTATCGCGGTACATCGTATGGGCAGGCCTGTGCTAAATCCGTAACAAGTGTCCATACACCACCTACTTTTATCCTTTTAGTGCGTTTGAGATTATCTGGTCTGCAATTTTCGTTAAAGA
The DNA here is from genome assembly GCA_016873575.1 of Nitrospira sp. GTDB lineage: Bacteria > Nitrospirota > Thermodesulfovibrionia > Thermodesulfovibrionales > SM23-35 > VGWY01. Next base: position 5,578 of record VGWY01000170.1, read on the forward strand.
TAACAAAGCCCTCCTTTGTCCTCTCTACTCCCGCAGGACATACCCGTT
>VGWY01000171.1 GCA_016873575.1 Nitrospira sp.
CTGCTATCGTTATCATGGAAAGCAGGTTTATCCACTTTTCATGTAATATGCTCTGGATAGCAAGCCTGAATGCATAGGAAGTCACTGTTTAACCCTTTTCATCTCCGACAAGATTACCATTATCCAGTTTCAGTACACGTTTGCCTGAATTACGAAAGAGCTCTCTATTGTGTGTAGCGATCAATATAGTTGCCCCCTTTGTGTTGATATCTTTAAATAACCGAATTATTCCAGCAGAAAGATCAGGGTCAATATTGCCTGTTGGCTCATCAGCAAGAATAACTGTTGGTTCTGTAACAATAGCCCGCGCAATGGCAACCCTCTGTTGTTCTCCGCCTGATAACTCATCAGGATAACTGTCTGATTTATGTCTGAGATTTACAGTTTTGAGTGAATCAAAGACATGGGTCTTTAGTTCCTTCTCACCAACTCCTCTTATCCTTAGAGCAAGGGCGACATTCTCAAAGACATTTCTGTTATTGAGTAGTCTGAAATCCTGGAATACAAAACCGATATTGCGCCTGATTAGAGGGATGCTTGATTCCTTAAGTTTATCGAGCTCCCACCCGGCAATTGAAATAGTACCCTCGTCATGTTTTTCTGCAACATATATTAATTTCAGGAGTGTAGTTTTTCCAGAGCCACTCGGGCCTGTTACAAATAACATCTCTCCCTTATCAACAGAAAATGTAATGTTCCTTAGTGCTGTATGAGTATCATAATGTTTCGATACGCTCTGGAATTGTATCATGATAACAGGGACTCTCTTATTTTCTGAACTATGTCATCTGCAGTAAGTCCATATAGTTTTAATAATTCCTCTGGTTTCCCGGAGCATCCAAAGATATCCCTGATTCCCACCCTGATAATCTGAACAGGATGTTTTTCTGATAAAAATTCACTTACAGCACTGCCAAGGCCGCCTATGATTGAATGTTCTTCAGCGGTGATAATGAGTCCGCATGCCTTTGCTGCATTCAGTAATTGCTCATGATCGAGCGGTTTTACTGTAGACATATTAATTACTCCGGCATCTATGCCATCCTGCTTCAGGATTTTTGCAGCATCCAGTGCTATGGATACCATGATACCCATTGCGACTATATTGACATCTTTGCCTGTATGGAAGGTATATGCCTTCCCTCTTTGAAATTGATAATCATCAGGCATTACTGAAGGAACTTTAGACCTTCCGAGTCTCACATAGACAGGACCATAATAATCTGCAATTGCATGAACTACCTGTTTGGTCTCGTTTCCATCAGCAGGGACGATGACCGTCATGTTTGCAATAACCCTCATGAGCGCAACATCCTCTAATGCCTGATGTGATGCACCGTCTTCACCCACGGTAATGCCACTATGGGTAGCTACAAGCTTTACATTGAGATTTGAATAACATATGGTTTGCCTTATCTGATCCCATGCCCTGCCTGTCTCAAAAATTGCAAAGGTTGATGCAAATGGGAGTTTGCCGGTAAGCGACAATCCACTTGCGGTGCCGATCATGTCCTGTTCAGCGACTCCCATATTAAAAAACCGTTCAGGGAATGACTTTGCAAATTTTATTGTCTTGGTAGAACATGACAGGTCTGCATCAAGAACAACCACATCATTCCGCTTCTTGCCGAGTTCGAGGAGGGCATCACCATAGGCATCCCGTGTGGCTACAAATCCCCCCTCACCCCCCTTAAAATCCCCCTCAGCCCCCCTTTTACAAAGGGGGGTGTGGGGGGATTCGGGGGGATTTGACTTCTGACTTCTGACTTCTGACTTCTGATCTTTACTTCCCATTCTCTCCAAGCTCCTTTAGTGCCTTTTCAAGCTCATCAGGTGTAGGTGCTATCCCGTGATACTCAACCTTTCCTTCAAAGATAGATACTCCTTTCCCCTTGATCGTATGGGCAAGAATTAAGCTTGGTTTGCCCTGTACCTTCTCTGCCTCATGAAGGGCTGATAGGATTGCCTCCATATCATGTCCGTTAATTTCAATTACATGCCAGCCAAATGCTTTCCATTTTTCTCTGATAGGTTCAATAGCCATTACTTCATGACAATGCCCATCTATCTGTAGACCGTTGTTGTCAATAATTGCACATAAGTTATCAAGCCTGTAATGTGAAGCAGACATTGCAGCCTCCCATACCTGCCCTTCCTGAATCTCACCATCTCCGAGAAGACAATAGACACGGGAGCTCAATCCATCCATTTTAAGGCCTATGGCAATCCCATTCGAAATTGAGAGCCCTTGTCCTAAGGAACCTGTTGATACTTCAACTCCTGAGAGCAGTTTTGAACTCGGATGTCCCTGAAGCGGACTTCCAATTTTGCGTAATGTAGTAAGTAACGATATATCAAAATATCCCGAGAGTGCGAGAACCGTATATAACAAGGGCGCTGCATGGCCTTTTGAAAGAATAAACCTGTCCCTTTCTCTCCAATGAGGGTCTTTGGGATTATGGCGCATTTTGTAGAAATAGAGTGCTGTTACAATGTCAGCAGCAGAGAGGGAACCACCTGTGTGGCCTGAACCTGCTATGGTAAGCATTTTTAGTATTTCAATCCTGACCGTCTTAGCCTGTTTTTCCAAAAAGAGAATCAATTCCTCTGTGCTGATTTGCGTTTGCGTCATCTACTGATGAGCATCCTCCGTTTTTGTTTCTTCAGTTTTATCTTCTGTGTATGTCCCGTCTAAAAGCTCTTTTATCATGCCTTTATGCTGTTCTTTGAGCAATTTCCTTACCTTTTCTTTATAATCAGGATCGTTTAACATGTCTGCATAACTGGTCTTCTCGGAAGCAATGATCGTACCCTTTAAATACAGGAATGTTGTTATGACAGGGTTGTTTATTCCATTATCCTCTGTCTGGATATGGTAGATATTCCCCTTGTACGTGATGTTTGTGTTAAACCCGAAAAGTTTCACTCTTGTTTATTGCATATTGATTTCATTGAGATTTATTATATATCGTGAATGGAACATTGTAAATGACTATTGTAATTCAATAATACAATTAACCACAGAGAGCACAGAGGAAGACAAAAATACCAAGGAGTTCATAATTAAAAACCCCGTCAAAGGCATGTTTATGTTATGGGACTGTCCCAGATTTACGGACGACACGAAGTGGAGTCGTAGAATCGGGACTGTCCCAAAGTTAAAATCAACAGGATAGCTTTATGTCAGGTATTGCAATATGGATAACAGGTCTTCCGGGTAGTGGTAAGAGCACGGTTGCAGATGCATTGAAAAATGCACATCCTGAATTTCTTATCCTCAGAATGGATGAGTTCCGCAAAATCGTAACGCCTGAGCCAACCTATTCTGATTCCGAAAGGGAATTAGTCTACAGGGCGCTTGTCTGTCATGCCATGATACTCACAGAGCTTGGACATAATGTCATCATTGATGCTACCGGTAACCTCAGGAGATGGCGTGACCTCGCAAGGGAGCTTATACCGAAATATATAGAGGTATATCTAAGATGCCCTGTTGAGTTATGTATGCAGAGAGAGCGACAGAGGGTAGAGACATTTGAAGCGCCAAGGGATATTTATAAAAAAGGTGCTGAAGGCTGGCCTGTGCCGGGAGTGGTAGTGCCTTATGAAGAGCCGCAAAATCCAGAAGTTGTAATAGAGAGCGATAAAACTTCTCCTGAAGATACGATAGAAATGATAGAAAGGGCAATAGAAAGGATAATAGAAAGACTTTAACCCTTAAAGTTTACAAAATGATATCCTTCGGACTAAAAACAGTCAGGCTTTTAATCTTTAGAAATTCGTCATCATTTGTCGCCAGTAATTGAATGCTATTTTCCTGCATACATGCAGCAAGAAGAGAATCATTCACCATAAAGCCATATTCTGTCCTGAATGAGTGGCTTTTAAGAATCGTTTCAGAAGTGACAGGGTGAATAATTATTCCCATTTCTGTAATTTTCTGTGTGTTTAAGTAGTACTCGTGTAGCTGTTTTATTTTTTCAGGATGTTTCTTTAGTTTATTGACGATATTTGGTGGTTCAACAAGATTTTTTCTCACAGCTTCAATCATCATTAAGCGATGTAGCACTTCCAAAATAACATTTGCTGATGTTAATCCGTTTAATTCTTTATCTTCACATCTAATTAAAAAATTACTGCACTCATTTGATACTCCGGTAAAATGGTAAATAAATATATTTGCATCTATGAAAACATACGCTCCTGTTTCAATATTATCAAGACTCATAGACACCTTCTTCTTCCATGATAGCCTTGAGCAAATCTTTTGAAATACTCATTACTCCCTGGGTGCTTCGGGATATATTTTTTTGTGTTTCCTTTGTTTCTTTTTCTGTTATGGTTAAGTAAGTCTCTAAGGCATCTTCTAAAAGCTGACTTAATGATTTTCTCTGGATAACTGCTGCCTTTTTAACTCTAAAAAATAGTTCTTCATCTAATATAGTGCCAACCTTTTTTTTCATTGTTGCACCTTCCCTTCTGCCTTGAATGTAACATATGTAACTAAAATTGTCAAGAAAGATAGAATAATAGTCTTGAATTCTTGAATTAGCTAAGTAGTTGTATTATTTAAAGTCTAAACATAAACTCAGATTTCATGTCACTGCTCCGAAAATGGCTTGAAATTCGTCATGCCTGCTTGTCAGGCATCTTTCTTTGCCGAAGGATTCTCAACGAGTCGTAGACCCGACAAGTCTATGACTCATAGAGCGGTAATGACGTCAAGGAGGCTTTTCTGATGCATTGATTGCATTAGAAATGAACATCCCTGCATAGTAATAAGGTTGTTTGATAAGGAAATATCAGGTTGTTAGATAGTCTATCTCCATTTCTTGGCTATGTTTTGTCATATTGACAAAATGACATATTTATTGCTATGGTAAATCAAAAAGTTAGAGAGGTGAAAATTATGCTTATAGCGATTGATAAACGTGGAAGTATTAACTTGCCCGCTGAAATTAGAAAAAAGCTCGGATTGGAAAAAGGAACCTATCTTGATCTGTCTCTCTCAAAGGGAGGGGCAATTATTCTAAATCCAGTTGCTATATACCCTACGATCAGGTTGAGTGAAGAAGGGCTGGTAAAATTGCAGGAAGGCAGGAAAAGCGGGATGGGAGAACTGCCTAACTGGCTTGTGAAGGATATGAAAAGTGCCGAACCTGATTCCGAGTAAAAAGTTTCTTGAAGACATAGAAAATTTCCGCTCAAATGAAATAATACGGAAAAAGATTGCTAAAACCCTTGTACTGCTTAAGAGTAATCCACTGCATCCAGGTCTTCATCTTGAACGTATCATCAACGATCCAACAGCATGGTCTGTCCGAATTGACAAAAGGTACAGGCTGTCTTTAGACCCGGGGAATCTTTTAGCTTCAGGAAATCCTGACTGGTCAGATGATATTTTGCTTTTACGGATTCTTGATCATGATGACCTATATAAAATGCCCCGTTTAAATTACTGTGAAATTTTAATCCCATAATAAATTGCAAAAAGCTTATGGAAAAATGTGTTGAGCTATCTGTTAAATTTAAAATGAAAAGGTAAGATAATTCACATAACTTACC
>VGWY01000172.1 GCA_016873575.1 Nitrospira sp.
TATTCAGTGGAGAGCTCCTCGGTGTTATATCAACAAGTGCACTTGAACTCGGAGTTGATATAGGGGGTCTTGATTGCTGCATCCTTTGTGGTTATCCTGGCTCTATAGCAAATACCTGGCAGCGTGCAGGCCGTGTCGGCAGGCATGGACAGGAATCAATGATTGCGATGATAGCAATTCCAGATGCCCTCGATCAGTATTTCATGCGACATCCAGAGGCATTTTTTGAGAAAAGCCATGAGGCAGCAGTGATAGACCCTGAGAATAGAAATATCCTGAAAAGACATATCCCCTGTGCCTCTTCAGAGGTTTATCTGAGAGAAGATGATAGTATATATGATGTAAAGAAACTAATGCCTTTCATTGATGAGCTTGTTCAAGAAGGGATTTTAAATCCTGGCAGAAAAGGTGACATATGGTTTTCAAGAAAAAGAATGCCCCACCAGGAAGTTGGTATAAGGGCGATTGGAGAGCCGTTTGATATTATTGGTGAATCAGGAAAGGCAGTTGGTGAATTGAGCGGTGCAAGGGTATTCAGGGAAGCATTCCCCGGCGCAATTTATCTTCATCGGGGAAGACAATATCAGATTACTGCACTTGATCTCGAACAGAAAAGGGCTCTATGCAGGGAGGTTGATGTAAATTACTACACGCAGGCATTGAGCAAAGAAGAGACTGAAGTAATAACAGAAAAAGAGATGAAGAATTACAGAAATTTTTCAATTTCATGGGGAACCCTTAAGACGACTCAGAAGATTACAGGTTATGAGCAAAAGAGGATATTTGACAGAATCAGGATTTCGAGGCATAACCTTGATATGCCTGAATATGTATTTGAGACCGAGGGGCTCTGGATTAAGATTGACAAGCTAACGCAATCCTTTATTGAATCAAAGGGTTTTGATCTTGCAGGAACCCTCCATGCTGTTGAGCATGCTGCGATAGCATGTATGCCGCTTTTTGCTCTCTGTGACAGGGGAGATATAGGTGGATTAAGCTACACCCTATATAAAGGTTTTAAACAGCCTGCTATTTTCATTTATGATGGATATGATGGTGGGGTAGGGCTTACAAAGAGGGCAACTGAGGTTATTGAGGATTGGTTAACAACAACACTCAAGGTCATTGATGAATGCCCCTGTGAGGATGGGTGCCCTTCCTGTGTGCAGGACCCTCAATGTGGTTCAGGAAATCAACCGCTTGATAAAGAGGGGGCGAGGTATCTCCTTGCAAAATGGCTTTCTATGTAAATATAATCCAATGAATAATCATGAAAACTCTTCTGACAGGAAATGAGGCTGTTGCCCTTGGGGCATATGAAGCAGGGGTTCTTGTTGCCACTGGTTATCCAGGGACTCCTGCAACAGAAATAATAGAAAAGATTTCCATTTATCCGGATGTTTACACAGAATGGTCTGTGAATGAAAAAACAGCCCTTGAACTTGCCTCGGGTGTATCTTTATCCGGAAGACGTGCTCTTGTTGCCATGAAGCATGTCGGACTTAATGTTGCCTCAGATCCTCTTATGAGTCTTGCCTATACTGGAGTGAATGGCGGATTGGTAATCGCTGTTTCAGATGACCCGGGAATGTGGAGCTCTCAAAATGAACAGGACTCAAGATTATATGGAAGGATAGCCCACATTCCAGTACTTGAGCCATCTGATTCAGAGGAAGCATATGTTTTTGTCAGAGAAGCCTTTGCTATGAGTGAGCGATTTGATTTGCCTGTTCTGTTGAGGTTAACACGGGCAATTTCCCATACAAGTACTGTCGCAGATGTGAATGGTAAGAGAAAGGAATATAGCAAAAAGTATACTGTCAATACCGAAAAAAATGTTCTCCTGCCACCATTTACCAGCGAGAGAAGACTTTCTCTGCAAAGGAGGATGGAAGGAGTCAGACAGTATATTCCCTCATCAGGATTAAATAGAATTGAGAATAATCCCCCCTTACCCCCCTTTAGTAAAGGGGGGAAGGGGGGATTAAGTAAAAATATTGGAGACGATATTGGTATTATAACATCGGGTATTGCATATCAGTATGTAAAAGAGGTGATGCCAGAGGCTTCAGTACTTAAACTTGGCATAGTTTATCCCTTCAATCCCCAAGAAATAAAAGAATTTGCCAGATCAGTGAAAGAGTTATTTGTTGTTGAGGAGTTAGGGCCCTTCATAGAGGATTCAATAAGGGCTTTGGGAATAAAGGTCAGAAATGGATTACTTCCAGAAATTGGTGAGATGGATCAGTTTATTCTCGGGAAGGCTCTAATGGGTAACTACACCCTTACCGGTGAGATATGCAAAGATAATCATGCAACCCTCTGTCCTGGCTGTCCTTATCTCGGAGTTTTTTATCTACTGAGTAAAAAGTCCATTTTTGTAGGAGGTGATATTGGCTGTTATACCCTTGCTGTTCATACATTTCCTGATGTTATTGATTCAACACTCTGTATGGGCAGCGGAATTTCTCAGGCTACTGGATACAGCCTCTCCAGCGGAGAAAAGGCCGTAGCTGTTATCGGGGATTCAACATTTTTCCATTCTGGTATACCAGCAGTCCTCAATGCCCTGTATAATAAAGCAAATATTCTTATCATCATACTTGACAATCATGTCATTGCGATGACAGGTGGACAACCTCATATTGGTACTGGTAAGGGGCTGATGGGATATAAGAAAAAGCAGACGATTGATGATTGTTTAAAAGGTCTCGGAGTTGATTCTGTACGAAGGGTGGATGCTTATAATCTTAAACAGATTAACCATGCAGTGAGAGAAGGGTTATCAGTAAAAGGTGTTTCAGCAGTTATTGTGGATGGAGAATGTATTCTGAAAAAAAAGAGTGATACCCAATTTTATATTGATGTGGAGAAATGTTCTTTCTGTGGATCCTGCCTGCTTGTTGGCTGTAAAGCTATTGTGAGAAGTGATAATTCATATATAATAACAGAAGACTGTAAAGGGTGTGGATTGTGTGTTCAACTCTGTGAAAAAAAGACAATCAAGAGACAATATAAAAATAATCTTTGCAGGTAGGGGAGGGCAGGGTGTCCTGACAGTCTCTTCCATCTGTGCACATGCTTTTCTTTACACAGGTTATGATGTAAAAAAATCAGATATCAAAGGCATTGCCCGCAGGGGTGGAAAGGTGATATCTTCCCTCATAGCAGGCGAGAAGGTTTATAGCCCAAAGATAAACCCTGAGATGGCCGACATCGCAGTAATTCTTTCACAGGACATCGAGCTTGCCCTTTCTGAAGATACCGTTTTAGTTTTACCGACAGTTGAGGAAATAGAGAGATACCACAAGAGTTTAAATATCTTCTGTCTTGGAAAACTCAGCGCTCTTCTTGATATACCCATAAGACACTGGGAACAGGCTATTAAAGAGAGATTTGAAGATGGTGTCTCAGGAATAAATCTAACTGCATTTTATGATGGCAGGAAGTCTGCAAAGGCGCAAATGTCAATAATTTAATCGAAAGAATTCCTCGAAGCTTTGCTTCGGGATTTACAATAATTCCCTCCCCATCGATGGGGGAGGTCGGAATCGACTCGTACCGAGGTTAGGGTGGGGGTGATTTTGAACTTATTTTCACCCTCCCCTTCATCCCCTCCCATCAAGGGAGGGGAGATATAGGGGGTATTTATACTTAAAATTTCCTCTGTGTTCTCTGTGGTTATGTCGAGGTGTTATAAATGAAATACGTTGTATTGATACCTGCCTATAATGAAGAAAGAAACATCGGATGGGTTGTCAGGGACTGTACAAAGTTTACCAGTGAAGTCATGGTGGTTGATGATGGTTCTGTAGACAGGACATCTGAAATAGCTGCAGAGGCAGGCGCCCAGGTGTTGAGACATCATACAAATAAGGGGAAAGGGGCTGCTTTAATTTCAGGATTTTCTGAACTTATGGATAAAGATTTTGATGCTGTGGTTACACTGGATGCAGATGGTCAGCACCTTACATCAGAGATTCATCAGCTTACGGATGCCTTTGAAGGAGGAATTGGTGATATAATTGTGGGAGCGAGGATGATAAATCGTGAAAGTATGCCATTCCACAGGATGATGTCAAATAGAGTTGGAGAGTTTTTTATATCCAGGGCAATAGGAACCTATCTACCAGATACCCAATCTGGGTTCAGACTCTATTCAAGGGAGGTGATAAATAGTATAAAGCTTGAGCGTGCAGGTTTTGAAATGGAGACCGAGCTACTAATTAAAGCTTCAAGGGCTGGTTTCAGAATTGGTTCGGTTCCGGTTACTACCGTGTACCCTGAGCATTACAGAAGCCATTTCAGGCCAGTAAGGGATTTTTACAGAATCAGCATCTTAGTTTTAAAAAGTCTCTTACAGAAACGTAACATTACATTTTGTCATTCCTGCCCCTTTTGTCATTCCCGCGAAAGCGGGAATCCAGGGGTAAACTCCAGCAGGAATCCAGACTTGTCCCTGCGAAAGCATGGAACTATACAAAGGAATTAGATTCCTGTTTGCACAGGAAACCCTGGATTCCGCATCAAGTGCGGAATGACAAAATTGATACTTCACAGATTTACTGTGAAGAAGTTCATTATCTCTGTGGTCTCTGTGGTTTAAATAGTTTTGCAAAGACTTAGTACAAGGAGGATGACATGACGAAAAAAATATTTATAGCTTTTTTGTTAATAGCTGCAATGGTCTTTTTCCCTCAATCCTTTGTTGTCAAATCAGTCATTGCTCAGGAAGGTGCGGTGCTTGACGTTAATGAGATCATAAAGAATGTTGATCCAGCAAAGTTCACAAAGGCACAGATTAAGGAATACTACAAGAATGTTGAGAAGAAACAGGCAAAAGGTGAGGGGATAGTAGTTAATGTTATTTCTGGAAAAGGGAAACATAAGGTGACAATTCTGACACCTGCAAGTAATCCTGAGAAGGGATACAATGTGGTTCTCTATACCACTCAGAATGCCACAGAGCTTAATATGAAAGACGGGATAACATTTGAAGGAGAGGTTGGCCGTCTCAGTACCTGGAAAGGGGCAAGTATCGATATACATGGTAGTTATCGAAAGTAACAAGCTGAGATAATAAATGATACAAAAAGGAATATTTTATATATATTCTCGAAAAAATTTCTATCTTTTTTTGACAATTTGTCTTGTTTTTACAGCAAGTTGTGTGCATCCTGACCTACAAACAAGGTGCAATGCTGTTCGAAAAGAACTACTATGCTGAGGGCAGAGGACAAACAGGAAAGACTGACGATATTTGAAGGAAGGGTTCATTTGCCCTTCCTCCAATCTCTTCTCTGTGTCTTTTCGCTCCATCTCCCTTTTTCTCTATGCTCCCTGTGGTTAACTCCGGCTCTTTTTTATAACTATTTCCGATACTTAATCACTGTACCTCTTACGGTTGTTGTATATCCATTCAGAATATAAGCCCAAAACCATCTTTCACTTACAGTAGGGTTTAACAACGCATCTCCACCTCTGCTATCAACGGCAGCTTGGTAGGCTCTCTGGAATCTCGTATTTTGTCCGAGTGGGATTAAT
>VGWY01000173.1 GCA_016873575.1 Nitrospira sp.
GGATATTGTCCTGTCCCACTGTGAGGTGTATGGCACATTGCACATGGCTCAGGAGCCAGGTCATGGGGTGTCCCGATGACTGTTGCCCATACAAATGTGGCTGCGCCGGTTATAAGGCTTATCACAAGGACAGATAATAGAAATTTCTTCATCTTTTCACCTCCATTTCTTTAGTTGTACATAATCGGAAGTCTCTCCTTACTGTAACCATTCGAAATATTTTTTTCTCCTTCACCTCCCTCCTCTGAGATTTCTAAATCCTAAAACATCATCCAGTCTTCTTCTGGATTCCCCGATCGAGTCGGGGAATGACGGTTATGTGGCCTTACTTATGAACTAATTAGTAACCCCCCTTCTTAGAAGAAAGTAAGCTTAAAAAGCAGCTTACATACAATATTTATAATATAAATTGTAAAATGTTTCAAGTGGTAAAAGGTTGCAATTTCAATTGAAAAAAGGTTTTAAGTTTTATTAATACTAAAGTTTTAAGATATCTTCATAAGTCTTTTCAATGAGTTTGATATTATCCATTATTAAATAATTCTTTTTAACAAATTCATATGCTGAATTTGTTAAACGAGTCCTTAACTCAGTATCTTCAATAAGCCTTTCAATATTCTCAACCCAGGTTTGATATGCCCCATTCTTTAACAATATCCCGGTATTTTCTGTAATGGTATGGATATAAGGATAAATAGGGGAGGCGATTGATGCGGTTTTTGTTATTGAATATTCGAGGAATTTTAGATTTGACTTGCATTCGTTAAACTTGTTATCAGCGCAGGGGATGATTCCAATGTGTAATCTCAATTGATTGAGAAAATCGAGATAGTACATAGGTGCAACATGTTCATAAAAGGTAACATGTCCTACAAGACCTTCCGGGATCCAGCCACAAAAGACGAGTTCTATCCTGTTTTTATATTTCCTCTTGATATCCTTCAATGCCCTGATGATTTCATCATTGAAGTCTACACGATGTGATGCGCTCCCTGACCAACCGACCCTTATGGTTGAATTGAATTTTGGGAGGGGATTCACTTCAGGAATATAGTTTGTGATGACAAAAACATTTTTATTATGTCTCCTCAAGAGTTCGGCCAGTGGCTCGGTCGAAGTTGTGATTGCATCACATGCCTGCATGATTGTCTCTGCACCTCTGATTTTTTCTTCACCCCAGTATTGTTTACTTTCATTTTCAGGGGGGATATGCCAGAGATCGTCATCAATCTCATAAACAACTTTTCTATTGTGAGCTTTTACTATCTTTACAAACTCGAGGACCTCGGGCAGATTTTGCCTCTGCAGGATTATAAGGTCATAGGAAAGCAGATCTTCGACAGATTTATATTCAAAGATGACTTTGACATCATGATTTAGAAAGAATTTCAAATAGGCTGTGGGCTGCAGGATTCTATAAAACCCACAACCACCGAAATCTGCCTGAGCAAATAAGATTTTCATACGTTAATATTCCCTCTTTCGTATTTATATTGAAAGAGAACTTTAACCACTAAGGCACAGAGACACTGAGAATAAGAACAAATATCTCTTTTATTTATTACAAACAAAAAAAGCTTGAATATATTAATACCCAAGTTGAGCGATTTTTTAATGAAGACCTTATTTACCATAGCATTTTGAGAAAATGTAATCACCTAACAAGTGTCATTCCCGCTTGTCGGGAATCCTTCTTAAAACAAGGAAAGATTCCGAACAAGTCGGAATGACAAAAAAGAATCGCTCAATTTGTGTAATATTTTTTCTTTTTTTATGGCTTCTTTTTTTATATGTCAATCTCCGTGCCTCTGTGTCTCTGTGGTTATTAGAATGCTTTTCAACTTTTTTACGAAAGAACCTTAATATTCAAATACCTTCTTGAGATTTATCATAAGCCCTGAAAGTAAAGGTGACTCAAGGGAATCTTTCTCAGTAATACTTTTTATAAGGGTGAATTGATTGTCTTTCAGTGAATATATCTCAGATGTCTTTTCTTCAGGGTCAACAATCCAGTATTCTTTTACGCCGAATTTTGCGTAAAGCCTTTTCTTCTTTACTAAATCCTTGTATGCAGTTGTTTCAGAGAGTATTTCGATTACGAGGTCAGGTGCACCTTGAATGTTTTTTTCACCAATAATATGGAGCCTCTCTTTTAAGATAAATAAAATATCCGGCTGAACTAAATTTTCATCATCAAAATAAACATCACAGGGAGCATCGAAAACCTTTCCGAGATTTCTCTCTCTTACAAACCGTTCTAATTCATATTCAATATTTTTTGAAATCCATTGATGGTAGGGTACAGGTGATGGTGTCATAATCAATTCTCCCTCTACGAGTTCATACCGCCTGTCTTCAGGAGTTTTCATGTAATCTTCATATGTGAATTTTCTTTTTTCGATAGATATGGCTGTCATAGTGTAACCCCTTTTTTAATGGTTCGTATTGTCAAAAATTAACCACAGAGGACACAGAGAGAGACTTGAAATTTTTTAAAACCCACATAATTCCTTGTATTTCTCTGTGTTCTCATATATTGAATTTGTAAAATGATATTTTATTGTCCTCACTCAATGAGTGTACAGAGAAATTTCTTTTTCTCTTATATTTATCAGTGCCTTTCTCTGTGTCCTCTGTGGTGAATCGCCTTTTTTAGGTTATAGTATAATAAAATTAATGTAGTTTAGCAAAATTTTATATTCTTCCGGGTTTTGTGTGGAAGCACCCTCTTTGCTAAGAGGGGTGCTTTAAGGTAATTCACGTTAGATGAACATTGATAAGGCAATACAATCTGCTATTAAACATCATCGAGCCGGTAATTTACAGCAGGCTGAAGATCTCTATAAAAAGATATTAAAAAAACAGCCTGAAAATGTTGATGTGCTTCACATGCTCGGGGTTGTATATTCTGATCTTGGCAATTATGAGCTTGCTATAAAGCATATCAAAAAAGCCCTTCATTACAACCCTACGAACTATCATGCATACTATAACCTCGGGAATGCCTTTCGGGACAACAGACAACCCGAAGAAGCCATAGAGAGCTACCAGAAGACTATTCAACTCAACCCGTACTTTGTTGATGCCTATTATAATCTTGGCATTCTTTTGCAGGACAGCGGCTTCCTTGAAGAAGCTATTTTACAGTACAGGAAAGCCCTGAAACTGAATCCCAACTTTTACAATTCATATTACAACCTCGGAAATGTATTAAGAGGCAAAGGACTTCTTGATGAAGCTATGGTCTGTTATCAGAAAGTTATACAGCTTAATCCGGAATTTGCCGGAGCACATTGCAACCTTGGAAATGTCCTGCACGAAAAAGGAAAGCTTGATGAAGCTATAACTCATTATCAGAAAGCCCTTCAGCTTAACCAGAACCTTGCTGAGGTATATAACAATCTCGGCAATGTTCTTCATGACAGCGGCCATTTCGAAAAAGCTCTCACCTGTTATCAAAAGGCCATTCAATTAAACCCTGATCTTGCTGATGCACATTGGAATATTGCACTTATCCATCTTTTAACCGGCAATTTCAGGGAGGGCTGGAAAGGGTATGAATGGAGATGGAAGCTTAAGGATCCTATTCAGCGTGTATTTGCTCAACCATTATGGGATGGCTCTGACATCGAAGGACGCACTATTTTACTTTATGCAGAACAGGGATTTGGAGATGCAATTCAGTTTATCCGTTATGCCCCACTAATTGCACAACGTGGGGCACAGGTTATCGTTGAGTGCCATAAGGAATTAGCATCCTTGATAAGGAATGTTGAAGGGGTACAGGAAATTTTTGTATTTGGTGAACAGCTTCCTAAATTCGATGTGCACTGTCCTCTTTTGAGTCTGCCTTTGGTTTTTGATACAACACTTGAAACTATACCGGCAAAAGTACCTTACATATCGGCAGACTCTACCACAGTGAGGAAATGGGAAGACAGACTGAAACATGATAATGCTGAACTAAAAATAGGCCTGTTATGGGCTGGAAACCCGAAACTGAAAGGAAATATCTTTCGTTCTTTTTCACTTGAGACCTTTTCACCTCTTGCGCAGCTCGATAATATAACCTTTTACAGTTTACAGAAAGGAGAGGCTTCTGAGCAGGCAAAAAACCCGCCTGAAGGAATGAGGCTTATTGATTACACCGATGAGATACATGACTTTTCAGACACTGCTGCATTGATAGAGAATCTTGATTTAGTTATCTCAGCAGATACGGCTGTAGCCCATTTAGCTGGTGCAATGGGCAAGCCTGTCTGGACAATGATTCCCTTTGCCCCTGACTGGCGTTGGTTGCTGAACCGTGAAGACAGTCCCTGGTATCCAACGATGAGACTGTTCCGTCAGCCTTCCTTAGGAGACTGGGAATCGTTAATGAACCGTATCCTTGAAGAACTGAAGACACTTATTGTGAGCAAAGACTTTCAGAAATCAGATTATAATTCAGATTATAATATCGAAAGGGAGCAATTTGTAAATGAAAAAGAGGCAATTTCTATAAATGCTTCAGAAAGTAATGGAGCAGGAATTTCAGGGGGGTACAAACTTATGGAAGACAAAGAGGATTTTACAGTTCAACCCGAGACAGTAGCACTGATCCTTAATTGTGAAGGCAGGGGAGATTGTTTATTTGCAATCCCTGTTATTAAAAAACTTTATCTGATGTTAGGGATGAATTCCCATCTGGTAATATTCACGCATCATCCGGAGTTATTCGAAAAATGCCCGTATATAGAAACGGCATACAGTATCAGCAATACCGTTGATTATTCCAAATTCAATAGACATATAGTGCTTTTTGATGTCAATAAACTTCCGCACTATCTTGTTGATACTATTGATTTTATCAGCATCCCGCTTGGCATAGGGGAATTGAGTTTCCGGGAGAAGCAGCTTGAGTATTTTCCTGTTGAAGAGGATCGTTCTCAGCATTTTGACGTGGTGATCAATACATCTGTCACCTGGCCGAGCAGGAGCTGGTCTGTGGAGAACTGGCAGAAGGTGGCGGATTATATTCTTTCGGAGGGGTATTCTGTGGCTGTTGTAGGGAAGGATGTTTACAGCAAAGCTGATAATATGTGGAAGAGGAGTTACGGCTTAAAGGGATGTGTTGATTTTACGAACAGCTTAAGTTTAGACCAGACATACTACATGATAAGGAACTGTGATTTATTCATCACCTGTCAGAATGGGCTTTCTGTAATGAGTGGGGCTACGGATACGGCGATTATTGTTCTGGACATGTCAATAGAATGGAGTAAGCGGGCGATATACCGGAATGAAGACCCTCACTATAAGGTCGCGTATGTAAAGGGGAATTGTAAGGTTTATTGCTGCCAGAGTTTTGAATGTCCAGTCTATGGAGAATTCAGGTGTATCCCGACTGTTGAACAGGTTATGGATGTTATAAGGAAGAAACTGGATTCTATTAGTACCTAAAAAAGGCGATTCACCACAGAGGACACAGAGAAAGGCGCTGATAAATATAAGAGAAAAAGAAATTTCTCTGTGCACTCATTGAGTGAGATATC
>VGWY01000174.1 GCA_016873575.1 Nitrospira sp.
TCTCAGGAACAATGGCCCGTATCGGAGTGAATATATTTAAAGGTATTTTTGTCCTTATAGGAAGAGGGGCAGTTGTTATCGCCATAATTTTGTTAATCTATTTTTTAGTTAAAAAGATGCAAAATAAAATGGGGAGGGGATAGTATATGAGCGGATTCTTTTGCCGATAGTTAAATAAAATAATTATAAAAATCAAGAGGCAAAAGCCCTCGGAGGTCGATACGACCGAGAATGAGCGAAAATACTATCCCCTGCCTGTTAATAAAGTTCTCCTATTATTGTCTCCCCTGCCTTTACCTTATCGCCTAATTTCACCTTAATTCTGGTATCCTTTGGCAGATAGACATCAAGTCGTGAGCTGAATTTTATCATGCCATATCGTTCTCCACGTCTCAAGGTATCACCAACCTTCACCCTGCATACAGCCCTTCTCGCAATAAAACCTGCAACCTGCCTTACGAGTATCTTACCATCCTTCCCATCAATAACCACAACAATATTCTCATTTTTTATTGATGCATCATCTTTATACGCTGCCATAAATCTGCCAGGAGAATATTTTACAGCAGTGACCTTACCATCACATGGGGCACGATTTACATGGACATCAAGAGGCGACATGAATATGCTTATTTCTTTTGCCCCAGATTGCAGATAATCCTTTTCATAAACATCTTTTATAAGAATTACCTTCCCATCGGCAGGAGATACAAAAATGCCTTTTCCTTCTAAAATATTTCTTTCGGGATCCCTGAAGAAAAAGACCATAAAGATTGTCAGTCCGACAAAGAAGCAAGAAGTGAGAAGTGAGAAGTAAGAGATATTTGAAATGAAATAGACTAAAACTAATAATGTAATGATAAGGGATCCAAATATAAATGGGTATCCTTCGGGAGCAATCTGTATCATAGGAAGAATCTTCACCTTTCACTTTTCACTTCTCACTTTTTGCGTAACCATTCAATGACGGGTGGAGTTTGGTAGCCGCAGGCTTTAGCCTGCGTTAATGGCGCAACCTAAAGGTTGCGGCTACCACCTGTGACTGAAGGGTTACCTTTTTGCTTCTTACGCCTTTGATTTATCTACGAGCTTTCCCTTCTTGAGCCATGGCATCATAGCCCGTAGTATTGCGCCTACCTCTTCTACAGGATGTTCCTCACCCTTTTTGGTAAGGGCATTGAATACAGGTTTGTTTGCCCTGCACTCAAGAATCCATTCCCTTGCGAACTGTCCTGACTGTATCTCATTGAGTATCTTCTTCATTTCTTTTTTGGTGTCTTCTGTTATAATTCTTGGCCCCCTCGTGAGGTCACCATATTGAGCAGTATTGCTTATAGAGTATCTCATATTGGAAATTCCACCCTCGTATATAAGATCAACAATCAGCTTTACCTCGTGGAGACATTCAAAATATGCCATCTCAGGTGAATAACCAGCCTCAACAAGGGTTTCATAGCCTGCTGTTATAAGAGAGGTAAGACCACCGCAGAGTACAACCTGTTCACCGAATAAATCCGTCTCTGTCTCTTCCCTGAAGGTTGTCTCTATAATCCCCGCCCGTCCTCCACCAATTGCAGAAGCATATGCGAGAGCAATATCCTTTGTATTCTTTGAAGGATCCTGATGTACTGCTATCAGGCATGGTACTCCACTGCCCTTCGTATATTCAGACCTGACAAGATGGCCGGGTCCCTTTGGAGCAACCATAAATACATTCACACCTGCTGGTGGTACTATCTGGCCAAAGTGGATATTGAAACCGTGTGCAAATCCCAGATAGGCTCCGTCTTTGATAGAAGGAGCTATGTCCGCCTTGTATATATCTGCCATGTATTCATCAGGCACGAGCATCATGATTACATCTGCCTTTTTGGCAGCATCTGAGGCTGTCATGACATTGAAGCCTGCCTTCTCAGCCTTTCCCCAGCCTGCTCCCCCTTTTTTTACACCTATAATCACATCCATGCCGCTTTCCTTCAGGTTATTCGCATGGGCATGGCCCTGGCTTCCATAACCGATTACTGCTATTTTTTTCTTCTTAAGAATCTTCCCATCGGTATCTTTGTCATAGTAAATTTTTACCATCAGTTCCTCCTGATATAATAAATTAAACAAGTGGTATTATATTACAAACAATAAGGAATTTCCTATTTAGCCCCGCAGAAGAGTTTCGAGGAATTCTTTTGATTAGATAAAAGTAAAGTAGTCCAAAATCTTTGGATTGTTTGTATTCTGCTGAATAAATGAAATTATTCTCTGGAAATCTTCATATTGTATGGATACCCTTTCGGTATCATGATGTGTCCCTTGCAGGGCTTTGGAAAGATAGGCAACGGCATCACCGATAAAATAATTTATCTTGCCAGCAATGATAGATTTGAGATTGAATTCAACATCTTCATAGAATGCTTTATAATGCTCAGAAAATCCACCAACTGATATGAATAGGTTTTTATGAACCATCAAGAAAGCACCGCTACTTCCAAGAATATCACGCTCCACACCTGGATTATATGCATAATAGCTTTTCACCCCCTTGTGTGTTATCCCGATTTGATTATTCTTATCTACAAAAATGATAAATCCAGCATGACTAATAGTATTGTCGTTTGCATGAAGCCTGATACCAATAGTTCCTATTTCGTTTTTATTATCGAGGTATATTTGAATACATCTCGATATCGCATCGTTTAAAAGCCTTATATCAGAATGACAGAACAGTATTAATTCAGTGTCAGGATCAATATGACTTTTTACAATATCATTCTTTATTCTGGCAGCGTTGGCATACTGAGATTCAACGAATATAACATTATTTTTCTGTCGGGTATATTCTCGAATCTTGTTTTGGTTATCATCCTGAAAACCATTGTATGAAATATACATTTTATAGTTTTGATACCTTGTTTTCCCAAGGATGCTTTCCATGCAATTGATAAAGGAATCCACATCATCTTTTGCCTGAATGATTATGGCGAGTTTAGGTTGATTTACAATAGGTATATCCATCTCTTCGTACATTATCTGTGGTTTCATGTTGCAGGGCAGATATTTCTTCCATTTACTGACAAATTGAATCCTGTTGTTTTCCCACTCTTTATTTACCATGCCGATTGATTTATGGGTTATCGTTATATCGAAAATAACGCCTACTTTTACCCCTTCGAAATGATTGGCAAGGCTGAAGTCAATGTCATAAAAATGGAATCCTTTTATACTTTCATCAAAGGCTTTTTGTATTCTATCCCTGTGGACAGCAAAGAATAAGCCATCAACAAGGATAGTTTGAATAATCTGCTCTCCAAAGTTCCCACTGTATCTGCATTCCCATTTGTTTGTCTGGTAAGTTAATGGATCTTCCTGCTGGTGCCATACCTGTCCAACCATTAGGTGAGGCTCATCCCACCACCTGCCTGATTCCGTGATACACGTCGTCCCTGCTTTTCCCATGATACCGAAATCACTGTTTTTGAAATAGTTCATTATCTTTATTCCCCAGTTATCAGGTTCAAAAATAATATCATCATGAGAAAAAACAATGATATCGTTTTTAGCTTCCCGTAAGGCTTTATTATAGATTTCGGTCAATGAATATTTGCCGTCATTGATATACTGCAATATCTCGACATCATCGACTCCGCATGTCTGTTTCAGGTGATAAACAAACAGGGGGTTATCTTTCCGTGTTGAAAAAACTATGGTGAGCGATTCTTTATTCATTTATTCTCAGGTTTTTCATAACCTCCCTGAATTTCTCATAGACCATGTCAACAGTAATCGCTTCCATACAGGCAAAGTTCCGTGGACAGGCAATAATTCTTCCGGTATTATGCCGATGTCTGCATCCGCGACATGCGACAGGAGTAACAACCGGGATCAACATTGGCAAAGAAGTATCAGAAACATATTCCGGCAATGTACAACCATATAAGACAATACTCGGGGTATGTGTAGACTGTGCAAAAAGTGCCAGTAAATCCTCATTGCCGATAAATAGTTTGCTCTTTGCAATAACCAGAGCAGTCTGGAGAGGCGTAAGGACATTAACAAGATTCAAATCTGCATCCAAATAACTCGCATATTGCTGTGCAGTCTTCCCTACCGTAATTAAACTCAACCCTTCCTGTTTGACAAGTTTTCCGAGTTCAACATACTTTTCCCTTTTCCACTGTTTACCCGAAATTGAATCACTGAAATCAAGGGTTACCGATAGGGGATACTCTTGCACAAGGCTATTGGTATATTCCATGTCTTTTTTTTCTGTATAAAGGGATGCCGTCTTGCTCCGGGCTTTTACCCCTGCAACCTCTGCGTAGCAGTCAACGATATGTTTACGAAAGTCTTTTTCAAAGGCATAATCGAGGTCAATAAAAATATCACACGGAACAGAAGAACCATAGGGGACAAATCCATCAATATCAAAACAGCCCTTGACCGCATCAGAACATTGTGTCATGAGAATAATCACACAATCAGGATATTTTTCTTTCAATGCCTCGATGACTGGCATGATCAGAAATACATCTCCGGTTTCAGCCTCTCGCTTGATAACGATCATTTCCCCGAATCTCTTTTTCATCAGATAGGAATGCCATTTCTTTTTGAAAAGGTATTCATTGACGATGTAATAGCCGGGAAGATCAAAGTTATTCATGATCATCTTTACCGTTGTTGTTCCCTTATGATGCTCCCATTGAATATCTGCATTCCTTAATAAGTATCCGTCTTTCTTGAACCGTAAAGATAAGTCCATATCCTCAAAATAGCCGTACTGATATTCTTCATCGAAGAGCCTGTATCCCTTCGCAAGGGAGGTTGGCATGATGAAGCAACTGCCTTCACAATATTCAGGGGAATCCGTATCCTCCCACCCACCGATGTTATCCACACCGAGTGTGTTAAATACCTTTTTCTTGGGACCAACCTGTGCCACTTTGGGATTTTCTTCCAGGATCTGAATCATTGGGGTTGCCCAGTTTTCAAAGAATTCAATATCATCATTCAATACTGCAAAATATTTTGCATTCGCATGTGATAGATTACGGTTATGTGCAGCACCAAACCCTATATTGCTGTTGGAATGGGTTATCTTCACTTTCACCTTATGGTCTGATAGTTCAGGGGCAAAGTATTGGTTTGCGATATTTATGAATTCTTTCGATTCAGATGCATTATCGTAAATAAGTAACTGTGCCATTTCCGGGGTGAATTTTTTGAGAGATTGGATAAAATTTCTAAAAATAATCAGGTCAGGATTGCAGACTGCAACAGATACAGCAAGCATCGACGGTCTCCTTTCTTCTATATATTAATTCAAAAAATTACCCTCTTTCGTATTTATATTGAAAGAGAACTTTAACCACTGAGGCACAGAGACACTGAGAATAAGAACAAATATCTCTTTTATTTATTACAAACAAAAAAAAGCTTGAATATATTAATATTTTTTC
>VGWY01000175.1 GCA_016873575.1 Nitrospira sp.
CATTCCCATATTTAAACACCTCAGAGAGGCAGAGTTACAAGAGATAGCCTCAAGATGTAAGAATGCCTTTTATAAAAAAGGGGATGTGGTTTTTTACAAGACCGACCTCAGCACAGACCTTTATATCGTCATTTCAGGAAGACTCAAGGCTGTTCTGGAAGGTGTACATGGGAATGAGATTGTGATTTCTCAATTCGAAAAGGGCAGTTTCTTCGGTGAATTCAGTCTCCTGGATGGAAAGGGGAGGTCAGCAACCATAGTAGCCGATGATTCCTCAGAGATTGCTATCCTGGAACGGGACGTATTCCTGGATTTGCTCAGAAAAGACTCTAAAATTGCAGTTGAGTTGATGGTTACCCTGGTTGAGAGGTTGAGAAAGGCAGACGAGATGATTGAGTCTTTAGCCTTTCTTGAAGTGAGTGAGAGGCTTATGAAGATTTTCCTCGACGTTGCACAGGGAGAAGGGAAAAAGGACAGCGGCTGCTTGAGGATTAAAAGATTGACCCACAGGGAACTTGCTGCACGGATTGGTTCATCGAGAGAGGCTGTTTCAAAGTGTATGAAGATGCTAACCTCAAAAGGTCTTGTCAAAGAGATTGAAGGGTATATCCTGATTACCCGGCAGGATGGAATGAAATATTTATAACCCAGCATTTTCTCTATTTTCTACCAGAAATTTTCGGGGAATTTTCACTTGACATTCATGATGCCATGTGAGATATTTAAGCTAAGAACATATTAAGAACATATAATGAAAATAATACACTTAAAAATGGGGGGATTTTTAGGTGAAAATATCTAAATAACTAAATATCTAATCTAAAAGAAAGGGGGATGTATGAGAAGCTTTAAAAAATATCTTTTACCCATCGCTCTCTTCAGCGCTCTTGCCCTCATCCTTGTAGGATGTGGTGGTGGAGGTGGCGGTGGAACAACCACCACGGGTGGTGGAGGAGGTACAACTTCCTCATCAGTGCAAATATCAGGCCTTGTTGGAAGTGGTGGTGCTGGCGGTGCAAGTGTTTCAAAGGCTCAGACTCCAACAGAAAATCCCATGGCGAATGCTATTGTCGAGATAACCGCATATGATAAGAATAGCAATCTGACAGGGAGCGCAACCACAACTTCACTTTCAACAGGAGTTTTTAACGCCAATATCAACCTGAGCAATAATGGCGGTTACCTTGTTGTTACTGTGAAAAGGACAGGCTTTGCGGATTACAGCAAGAGGATAGATTTCGAAACACCCTCTGATGTGAACATTTCTGCAATACTGAATGCTGTTGCAACAGCTATAATCCCTGTAAGCGGAAACAGTGTAACCGTCTCTTCGACCGGCAAGGAGGTTGTAACGATTGCCGTGTTTAAAAATAAGAAAACAGGGAAGCAATCCATCGTTACAGGGAGCAAGGTAGCTATTATGAAGCAGAATGGAACGCCTCCTGATCTGGAGATAGAGATCCCGACAAGCTCTCTTACAGGTGTTACTTCGCTCAAGGCTGACTTGAATTCTTTTGATCCTAATACAGACGCCTCAAGCTTTCCGGGCCAGTACAAAGATGACAAAGGAAATCAAATTGTCTCGCTTGGTTTTGATTATATCAATCTGACAACAAATAGTGGTGAAAATCTTGGTGTAGCAACAACGAAGGCAATAAAGCAGGGCAAACTCACCAAGGCACAGGCAACGGGAACATATATAACAAGATGGATTGGCAGCACAAGCTGCTCCACCCTTTTAAAAGACTATTGCATAGGTTCAGCATCGGATAACTCTTTGTGTAGCGGATTAACTGTAGCGGAAAAGGCAGGTTTCAATGTCCCTGTCTATACATATAATCCCACTAATGGCACATGGATTATGCTCGGTATCGGGACAATTGATAAGGATGGTGACGATTCTATCGAGACACTTGGTAATGCTGGGGATGATGACAATGCTGACGGTACACCTGATGACCTCGCTACCGATCTGAATGCTGATGGTAAAATCAATGAAGAGGACTATAAGCAACAGTGCACGACGAATAACGGTGAGTATCTTAGAATCCTTGTAAGCAATGAGGACTTCATCAGACAATGGTGGAACCTTGATTATCCTCTAACCTTTGAGCTGCCAAAAGAGATTTGTATTGAAAAGAAATTCGTATCAGGTGGACAACCTGTTGAAGGTATCTGGGTCGAACTTTATGATGATGACTATGATCCTCAATCATTCAATTATGCATGGGGTACTACCGGTTCTGATGGAAAGGTGAAATTAAAAGTAGCTCTTACAAATAACGCTGATACAGACAGACAGGCAACCCTTTATTACTGGGATTATATCAATGATCAGGAAGGAACTGAAACCGTTACCCTTGGAGATTCACCAAATTGCACTTCCAAGACAAATACAATAACCAAACAGGCTGCATGTCAGGTAGAAGGGTATGTGAAAGACGATACAGGGAAGGCCATAGCTGACCAGTACGTCGCCATCTATAGTTCAGCTCCGTATTATTACAACGATACGAATACAAACAGCAATGGTTACTTCAAGATGGATGCACGGTGTAATACGATTCAGGACGTATATGTTGGATGGGACTGGCAGCCGAAGAAGCGGTTTAATCCGAATAATAATAAAAACGATTATCCTACCAGTGAACAGAATGACAATGGAACGCTTGTTACGCTTACAGATGTTGTCTTTGAAAACCAGGCCCCATACGCTTATGGCTGGATTTATGCAGAATCTATTTTTGCAGGTGATTCCGTTGGAGTTGAGGTATGGGGATGGGATAACGAATGTGATGCACCATTGAACTGGACAATTAAGAGCAATAGCACTACCCTTAAATCTGGAACATGGAATGATTGCTGGGGAGACTCCTATCAAGAGATAAGTTTTCCTAACGAAGGTACTTACCCAGTCACCGTAAGTGTTACAGACTCTAAGGGGAAAACCGGTACAGCAGATATTGGAACAGTATATGTTTCAGGTGCTGGTGCTAATCAGTCTCCTGTCATATACTATGCTGATACAGATAATTACTTGCCTGCAAAGAATACCGGGATAACACTCTGGGGTGGTGCATACGACTGGGACAGCGCCAATCTGACAACAAAGTGGTATGCTGATGGCGTAGCAATCCCGAACTGTTCTGATAGTTCCAATGAATACTGGATAGAAACAGCATGTACATATACGACACCAAATGTGGATGGCAAACTTATCCCCATAAAGTTTGAGGTTTCCGATGGAACTAACACGGTTTCCTGGGAATTTGAGATCTATGTGGGTGGTGTCCCAGGAGAATTTAATATTATAATCCAGAAGAAAGGCAAACGGTAAAAATACATAGGGCAGGGCATTTGCCCTGCCCTTATAACAGAAAGGAGGTTTTAGATGAGAAAGTTCTTGAAATTATTTATATTGCTTATGCTACCACTAATAGCCCTATATGGTTGTGGAAGTAGCAGTGTCAGCGATACAAAGGCAGGGATTACAAAAACAGGCAATCTCGTTGTTTCTGCCAAGTTCCCACAGAATGGGCAGAAAGGGCAGATAGGGACGGCGTTTATTGATGAAGATACATATTATATTATGGTTACGGTAACTGACGCAGCAGGCGATGACTATATTTTAGACCTCACACCTGAAAATAATACCGGTACAGTTCCCAATATACCTGTTGGACAGATATATATAACCATTAATACATGGGATTCACAGGACAATAATCTCGATTATCTTGAATTGGCCGGAACAATTGTTGAAGGTAACAATACCCTGACTGCAACATTATTAAGAGGAAACTGGCAACTGGTTGATGACTTTGAGACCCCTTCACCGGTATCAATTCAACTTAACAAGACTCTCTCTGCTGATACAACCACGATTACAGATTTCTCACTCATCACTTCAGGGTACGGATATGCTTCAGCGAAAAAGGCAGCCATTGACTTGGAAGAGGAATTTGGAGTATCCATATACGATATAATTGCCTTTGGCTCGGGTTTTTCATTGGACTATTGTGATAGTACTGAGTACTGCATCGGTTATGAAGGCGTTTCTTATTACAACCAGTTTGCAGGACCGAGCACTACTAATAATGCACTGAATTCCGACGAAGGCATGCCACTTGAGCCAGATACACAATATCCGATTCCAGAAGAAGCGGACTCAAACAGGACAGCAGTATTTTCCGGAATTATTCCTCCCGAGGGCGAGTTCTCCGACCCTGATGCTTTAAACTACTTCAATACAAGGGTGACAGGTGCAAACACTATAGAAGGAACTCTCATTGAAATGCTTATAAAAAGTGAGACAGATTCGGTGCAATGTTTTGATGTTAATGGTGTTACCACACCGGAACCCGGTGACAGCAATGTACTTATTACCTGTCCATTTCCACAAGGCCAAAGTGTAAAGAAGGCTATTAACAAATCAATAGTTAAGGCGTTAACTCAGAGATCTGGTGTTAAGAGGTCAGCACCTGATCAAGAGGGCTGTTTCCGTAACATTCAGACATCAGATTCATATTCCAATACTGTGAACGTTTATGATCTTAACCAAGATGGTCAGAATGATCCGATGAATATAGTTTCAAGTTTTGGGTGGACAGGTGATGCATGTGTACATCCATTTAAGGCACTCGGAAGCCAGCTTCCTCCGGAACATCTCGATTTGATGGTTGCAAAGAAGGCAAAGAAGTAGGATTTTATTTTTGTTTCTAAAGGGTGGGGTAATAATCCCACCCTTTTTTTTTACATGAATGCTGGTTGAAAACTCCGACTTTTAGTCGGAGATGAAAGCCAGCTTTATGAAAAAATGTTTTCCTTGCATGGAAGCCCCGACTTTTAGTTGGGGAGCTTCACTTATGATACGAGGTATGCATTTTTCGTTATGCCCGCGAAAGCGGGTATCCAGAAGTCTTTGAAAATACTGGATTCCCGTTTTCACGGGGATGACAGAGCAATAAAATATAATTCATTGATATATTTTCACTTATTATTAAGTGTGTAACTCTTATTATGATATGATAAATATTATGTTGAAAATAAGATTAATGATATGCCTGTCTATTATTTTCCTTTTGCTCACCTCCTGTGGTGAATATCAAAGGATTGAGAATAAATTACCACAGAATAAAGAGACATACAGGCAAGGTGAACTCCTTGTAAAATTCAAAAAGAACATAAGCATCACTGGTATTAAGTCCATTCATAATATGGTTGGGGCAGGACTTTTGAGGAGATTCCACGCAGTAGGTGTAGAACAGATAATCCTTCCAAAAGGCATCACGGTTGAAGAAGCAATGAAGTTTTACAATTCAAAATCAGAAGTAGAGTTTGCAGAACCAAACTATATTGTAAGAAAGGCAAATATCCCGAACGATCCTTACTTCCATCTTCAATGGGGATTAAATAACATAGATGCCCCTGAAGCATGGGATATCCAT
>VGWY01000176.1 GCA_016873575.1 Nitrospira sp.
CAGATTGATATAAAGCGGTCTGTCTGAATGCAGCAGAACTGTCAACCGGCGTCTTTATCTCTTTCAGTAACTTGCTTAAATAGGAGAAAATAGGGACAGCGCCTATTTAATATGTTTTTCGTGGTCTCCCCCACGGAAGGGCGGACAATCTCCTGCCTATCAATTCCTCTATCCTCAATACAAATTCATCATCCCCGCACGGGCGCCCCGTCTTTGTATTCTTCCGAATTTCATCAACCAACGATGCAGCTTCTTTCTCCCTAAGATATGCCGTCCAATCTCTTATCCTTTCAACAATATAGCAGTCTCTGGACAATATCGGATCAGTCTTTCCCTGTACGTGACCCCGCGCGCTTGACCATTGGTATTCCTCAGCCTTCTTTACGATACGTGCCCTGACAGGGTTGTTCTCAACATACCGTATGCCTGCATAGAGATGTTTCTCATCCAGTACACAAGAAAAAAACCGCCCCTGCCAGAGATGACCTGTGGTCTTGTTCCTCATGTTGATGTACTGGGCATATCTCATATGAAGCGTATTGAAGGATTTCGCCAGAGAATCAGTCTCCATTGGTACAACGATACAATGCACGTGATTATGCATAAGACAGTATGCCCATATCTTTAAAGCGTATCTCTTGCTGTAAAATTTGAGCCACTCCAGGTATTGAAGATAATCTTCATCTTTTTCAAAGACTGTCTGACGATAGTTGCCCCGCTGAGTGATATGGTGGGGATAACCAACTGCTACCGCACGGGATATTCTTGGCATGGATAAGATGATAAATCAGAACTGAGTGCTATGTCAAATAAATAGGCGCTGTCCCTATTATTTCTCCTATTATTTCTATTATGTTCTCCCTCTTTTGTTCTTTATTGAAAGGCGAGGGTTGATGGTTTAATCAAAGAATTCCTCGAAGCTCAGCTTCGGGGAATGATAATTGTATCCTTTTCCGTGTCATTCCCGCTTGTCGGGAATCCTTTTTCAGAAAGATTCTGGACAAGCCAGAATGACATTGTGGCTGAACGTTTTCAGTCATGATACCTCACAGCTTGCTGCGGGGTAGTTCATTATTGATTAATCTGCTTTTATTGTGCTTTTATTGTCAATAGAGAGGAAAGGTTCTGTTATAATTAAATCAAAGTAATAATTTTTGTAAGGAAAGGTATGTCAAAGATAAGAACATTTTTTCAGTGTCAGGCATGTGGGTATACAAGTCCGAAGTGGCTTGGGAAGTGTCCTGACTGTGGGGCATGGAATAGCCTTGTAGAAGAAAAGAAAGAAACAGCTACCCGTTACTCATTACATGTTCCTTATCATGGTAAATCAGAGCCCCAACCCCTGAGTTCAATCACAGGCGGAAATGGGCAAAGGACGTCAACAGGCATGAAAGAACTCGACAGGGTCTTAGGAGGAGGTGTTGTTAAGGGTTCAGTAATACTTGTCGGAGGTGACCCTGGTATAGGCAAGTCCACACTGCTTTTACAGACCCTCTCAGGCCTTTCAAAAAAATACGGCAAGGTTCTCTATGTCTCAGGTGAAGAGTCTCCTGAACAGATTAAAATAAGGGCAGACAGACTTTCCATCAATTCTGATGACATAGTCTTACTTTCTGAAACCGTGCTCGAAGAAATTCTTGATACTACGTCAAAACTCTCTCCTCACGTAATGGTTATTGATTCCATTCAGACTGTCTATACAGAGGAAATTGTTTCAGCGCCAGGATCTGTTAGCCAGGTGAGGGATTGTGCTGCAAAACTGATGCTCTTTGCAAAGAGGTCGGATATTCCGGTATTCCTTGTCGGACATGTAACAAAAGAAGGGGCAATTGCAGGTCCGCGTGTACTGGAACATATCGTGGATACTGTACTTTACTTTGAGGGGGATAGGGGACATTCATACCGCATCCTCAGGACGGTTAAAAACCGCTTTGGTTCAACGAATGAAATTGGTGTCTTTTCAATGTCTGATTCAGGACTGATCGAAGTAGAAAACCCCTCTGAACTCTTCCTTTTAGAAAGGCCAATCAATGTTTCAGGTTCAACCGTTGTTGCAAGTCTCGAGGGCACCCGTCCCCTGATGGTTGAAATACAGTCACTCGTCTCCCAGACTGTATTCGGGATGCCCCGGAGGACAACGATAGGAGTTGATTTTAACAGGGTCAACCTGCTCGTTGCTGTGCTCGAAAAGAGGGCAGGCCTTCATTTAGGTGGAACGGATATCTTTATTAATATCGTTGGAGGGCTCAGGATCATTGAGCCTGCTGTTGACCTTGGCATTATTTCAACAATAGCCTCATCTCTGCGGGATATACCAATAGATCACAAGCTCTTTGTATTTGGTGAGGTTGGTCTCTCAGGCGAGATAAGGGCAGTTACTCAGGCAGAAGCACGGTTAAAGGAAGCGTCAAAAATAGGGTTTAAACGGGCAGTGATACCTTTTGGAAATTCTGAAAAGATTAAAACTAATTTCGGATTAGAGATTATAGGGGTCAAGGATGTTGAAGATACTCTCGAAGCTGTTCTGCCTTAGCATTATCTTTTTTATCTTATCCTGTGCAACGAGACGGGTTGAGATGCCAGTATATGAAGGGGTTGATGTAAGGGATTTTCTTGCCTCAAAAAATAATATCTCCAACATAGAGGCAGTATTTTCTATCATCTACGAGAAAGATGATACTGAGATAAGGGGAGAGGGAATGGTGAATATATCCAGGAATGGTAATCTCAACCTGCGAATATATTCATTTGGATTCCTTGCCCTTGAGCTGACATCCGAAAATGGCATAATAAAAAGTACCCCAATGATTGATAGAAATAAGGGCACAATACTGACATCGGGACTACGGGACTGTTTTTTCTGGTGGGATATACAGGATTTTGGGATTGAAGAACAAAACAGCGCTTACCTCCTTAAGAATTCCCTGAAAAAGATATGGATAGACAGAAAAACAATGCTTCCGCTCAAGCAAACCGTCTCGCTCGAAGATGGCAGGGAGGTTACTATCTCTTATGAAGATACTGAAAAAATCGGTGATATATGGTATCCCTCAAAGATAAGGATAGAACTTCAAAGACATGCTGTAACATTGAGAATTAAGGATATATCATTCGGCCCGTTATACATGACGACACAAATCTTTCGCATCGCAAGGACTGCTTATACCCCGTAAAACTGTCATTCCGGCTTGTCCGGAATCTTTCCGGAAGGATTCCCGACGCGCTTCGCTTGCGGGAATGACAATAATGCGACATTATTCATGACGCTATGTATAGAATATTCCGCTGAATAATTCTAACGGGGTTCACCCCTGTTGTCTAACCCGAGGTCAGCAGCAACAGTCTTGAGGGTCAAATCATCTATAAATTTTTTCTTGTAAAGATAACCCTCAAGGAGCACATTGTCACAAATTGTATTTATAAGCCTGGGCAAGCCATGTGAATACTGATATATCAGCTTTATAGACTCCTCCGGAAATATCTCCTTTCCACACTCTGCCACATTCAGCCTGTGGTGAATGTAATCCCTTGTATCTGATTCAGAAAATGCCTTCAGCCATATCTTAATTGCGACTCTCTGCTTGAGTGGTTCATCCAGAGAAAGGACATCTTCAAAGTCAGGGAGACCGAAAAGGATAAAATTGACCATCTTCCCATCAGGTAGTTCCATATTCAAAAGACCCCGGAACTCTTCCATAATCTCCTTTGAATTCAACATCTGAATTTCGTCAATCATCACAACAGCCCTTTTCCCCTCCTTGTTTATCTCATACAGTCTTTTGTAAATCTGCGAGAGGAGTTCCACCTTATCCCCCTTTACATCGGTAACACCAAGCTGCATCGCGAATTTTCTAAAAAGCCATTCTGAGGTAACAGATGAGTGGATGACCACGAGAAGGGCAGCTTCATATTTCTCTTCATCCAATTGCTCAAGGAGTCTTCGCGCAATGGTCGTTTTCCCTGAACCGATATCACCGATAACGACAGCAAGCCCTTTTCTTGTATCTATTGCATATTTTAATTTAAGGAGGGCATTTTCATGCTGTGAGCTGTTGTAATAAAACCGATTGTCAACGACATTGGAGAATGGATGTTCTTTGAGACCATAATACTCTAAATAATCCATGTCTTATATATAAGAGATCCTGTTTTTTCTGCCCCTGGGTTTTTCTTCTTCAGTACTTTTTGTTATCAGTGTCTTGAATTGATTAATTTTATCAGAAACACCTCGAAATTTTGAATCCCAATCGTGCACCTCAAAATATAAATCAAGCGCCTCTTTAAAATTTCCATTCTTTTCATAAGCCTCAGCAAGATCATATTTCATTGCCCAGTAAGACTCATCCTGGTCCTTCATTTCTTTCAGAACTCTACTCAGGACGTCGATAGCAGGAGGATACAATCCCTTTTCTATGTAACATACACCAAGCATGCTGGAAGACTGGAAGAACATCTTGGGATTATTCCGAGATATCTGGAACTCTTTAATAGCATCATCTATGAGCCCCATCTCCTTATATGCTATGCCGAGATTATAATGTGTTTCAGAATCTTCCTCCGTAAGCTCTTTCTCTATTTTCTCTTTGAATCTGTCAAACATGCTGAGGACTTCACTATCTGGTGCAGGCCCCGGAGCTTCCACCCTTTCTGACACCTCAGCACCTGGCATTGCAAATTCCTCAGCTTCTCTTCGTTTTTCGAGAGATTCTTCTCTCAGTTTCATCTCTGTGAGTTCTTTCCTGCCGACATCTTCCATAGTTGACTGGACTTCTGAATAGGGTGTTATAACCTCTTCAGGGGGCTGTATGGTTGTTCTCCCGAATAGTCTCGGATCTTCGGGGTCTATTTTGTATGCCTCGTTCAGGGTTTTCTCTCTCTGTTCAATATCCCCTGCTCTATTGTAGAGCTGAGCGAGGATAAGGCATTCGGTTACTGCCATTTCTTTGTCATTGGTATTTACATAGAGGAATTTGAGCTTTTCATGGATTTCAATATTTTCTGGCTCTTGCCCCTTCAGTTTTTCAAGAACCTCTTTCGCTTCATCATAGAGACCATAACTGAGGAATATATCCGCATCCTCAAGAACTTCGTCAACAGTCTTTTCACCCTTTTGAAGCTCCGTTACTTTCGCTCTGATAGAATCATCATTCGGGTTCATCAGAAGCGCTTCCTTATAATAGTCGAGTGCCTCTTTAAGCATACCCACCGT
The DNA here is from genome assembly GCA_016873575.1 of Nitrospira sp. Lineage (GTDB taxonomy): Bacteria > Nitrospirota > Thermodesulfovibrionia > Thermodesulfovibrionales > SM23-35 > VGWY01. Next base: position 5,210 of record VGWY01000176.1, read on the forward strand.
AGCATGGAAATCACCAAGGGAAACGAGTTCATTCGCCACCTGAACCTTATTGCCAAGCTGTCTATGGATTGAGATAAGTCTTTTGCCTGTTTCAAGTACATCTATATCCTTAAAAGACTCGATGAGGTTCATAGCATCGTTGTAATGTTTATCAAGTATCATTCTATCGATCACAGGAAGGTATTCCATCCATGCCTTTTTCCTGTCACCTTCCCTTATATAGATT
>VGWY01000177.1 GCA_016873575.1 Nitrospira sp.
TTCTTGAGAAATATAGGGTTCGGAGAAAAGGTAGCAATCCTTGACAGACATATCCTGAAAAATTTAAAGCAACTCAGGATAATAAAAGAGATTCCAAAATCCATAAGCAGGACAAGATATCTTCAGATAGAGGAAGATATGAAGGATTATGCAGAGGATATAGATATACCACTTGCTCACCTTGATCTCTTGTTCTGGTATAAGGAAACAGGAGAGATTTTTAAATAAGCTAAGAGTAATTTAACCACAGAGGGCACAGAGAACACGGAGAATTATAATGAAGTTAAGAAGTTGCAATGTTGAGGAGGTATCCCTTATCTTTTTATAATTTCTCTGTGCTCTCTGTGATCTCCGTGGCTTTTAAAAAGTATTTTTCGACTAAGCAGCTATTTCGATGTTAGAAAAAGATATCCACATCCATTTCCCACATTTTACCATCCTGAAGGCTTCTGCAGGTTCAGGTAAGACCCATAATCTTACCGAGAGATTTGTCCAGTTTATCCTGTCTGAGAGAATTCCACGAAACAGACTGAGAAATATACTTGCGATAACCTTTTCAAATAATGCTGCAAAGGAGATGAAAGAGCGGATACTCTTATGGCTTAAGTCTGTCTATTTTAATGACCCTGAAAGTGTAGCCGAACTCTCGCGTATCATCACATTAGACAGGGACAAGATGATAGATAAGGCAGAGCGGTTGATAGATGAGATAATAGATAATTACGCTGATTTTCAGGTCCGTACTATTGATAGCTTTATGGCGACTATCTTTAAGGCTTCTGCCATTGATTTTGGCTATAACCCTGAATTTGATATCCTGATGAACAATGACGTGCTCATGGAATATGCATTCAACCTGTTTCTGAGAAGTGTGAATGAAGGCACAGATGAAGCTGTATTGTTTGATGAAATCATCGGGATAATCCTTGAACATAAAGGAGAGGAAGCTGCCTATCTGTGGGATCCCTCAAGGACTCTTTTGACCGAGATAAAAAAGATCTACAGAAAATTATCCTCGATAGGGAAAAGGCCAGATATCAAGGACTATTCAGAAGATATGAATGTGATAAAAGATAAAATACGAGATGGCCTTGAAATGATAGAAAACATGAGAGGAGAGTCAGGCCTTGAAAAGAATAGAGGTTCTTCATATAGCGATATTCTGAACATTGTCAGTGAAGGCAGGTTTGCTGACCTCATAGGAAAGGGATTGAAGAAATGCCCTGTCAATAAGCCGAAGAAGTCTGATGGTAATGCACTCGATTACTACAACAAAATAGCCGACACATGGAATGAAGTAGTTAATTCAATCAATCAGTATATATCTTGTTATGCCCATTCATTTTATATGCCTTATCTTAAGTCTTATAAAAATTTCAGTGACACTATCGAAAGTGTCAAGAAACAGCAGGGCAAGGTATTTATTGAAGATATTAACAGATACCTTTCAGAATATCTCAATACAGAAATAGTCCCTGATATGTATTTCCGCATAGGGGAGACAATCTTCCACTACCTCATTGATGAATTTCAGGATACATCGCCCATCCAGTGGAGAAATCTATTCCCACTCTTAGAGAATTCCCTTTCGCAGGGAGGGAGTCTTTTTGTTGTTGGAGATACAAAGCAGGCAATCTATGGTTTCCGCGATGCTGATTACCGCATTATGAAGAAATGTGAAACCGAAAACGATTTCCCTTCAGCCAGACATGAAATAAGAGACCTTGGTACCAACTATAGGAGTCTGCAGAGGATTCTTGATTTCAATGAAAAAGTATTTAAAGAGATTGCAGTAACAAACGATACTTACAAAGATGCAGCGGATAGGAGTGGTTTAAACGATTACATACAAAAAGCTCAGGAAGGCAAGGGAACATCTGGTTATGTGGAAGTTACCTTTTTTGAAAGAAATGACGAGGAACCATCTGAAAGAGAAAGGATACAGAAACTCATTGAGGACTTAACCAAAAGAGGATATAGATACAGAGATATAGCCATATTGACAACAAGAAACGAGGATGTGGTGAAAACCACTTCATGGCTTAATGAAAAGAATATACTTTTTATTTCTTATAGCAGTCTCGACATAAGGAGAAGGAAGATCACAGGTGAAATAGTATCGTTGTTGAGTTTTCTTGACTCTCCACCTGACGACCTTTCCTTTGCGACCTTTCTCCTTGGAGAGATATTTACCAGAACACTTATCATGTCTCACATGAAACAATCGTATCCCATTGCGACACAAAAGAAAGTAGAAATAATCCCCCCGAATCCCCCACCACCCCCCTTTGGAAAAGGGGGGCTGAGGGGGATTTTAAAAGGGGGAATGGGGAATTTGTATATGGTAATAGACAGAGAGAGACTCCGTGAATTCCTTTTTACACATAGAGAAGATGCGCCATTGTATAAGGCTTTTCAGAAAGAGTTTAGTAATCTCTGGGAGAATTATTTTGCAGGACTTTTTAAATCAGCAGGCTATCTCCCTTTGTACGACCTTGTTACAGAGATATTCAGCGTCTTCAGGGTATTCGAGTTAATGGAGGATGAAGAAGCGACATTTGCAAAGATATTGGAAGTGGTCAAAGACTTTGAGGGTGCAGGCTATAACAGCCTGAAGGACTTTCTCGATTTTGCCATTGATACAGAAATAAGTGAATCAGAGTGGGATATTGATGTGCCCCGAGGTATCGATGCTGTGAAAGTCATGACTATCCATAAAGCCAAGGGGTTAGGATTTCCTGTTGTAATAGTTTTGCTCTATGGTGAGAAGAACAGGGGTTTTGATTATATAGTGCAGGAAAAAGAAGATGAGGTCACCCTCATGAAGATCAACAGAAAGATAGCAGGACACGATGCACCTCTTGAAAGGTTGTATAACGAAGAAGCAATGAATGAAATGGTAAACAAACTCAACAGCCTCTATGTAGGGTTTACGCGGGCAGGGGAAGAGTTATATGTGATAGGTGTGAAAAGGGAAAGAGATAAATATCCTTTTGACCTGCTTCCTGCAGAGGGGTATGCTCCATCTGATAAACCTGACAGGATTCTTCCGAGTACCCCAGAAAGTATAGTAACTTTTCCCATTCATCATCACCATCAACGGATACAGTTTTCAATAATCCCTCATGAATTGATAAGTATTGAGGAGAGGCGGAGAGGTGAATTCATTCACAGGGTCTTATTTTTTGTGGACTCTGTAGATGAAGAATTTGAAAGAGAACTATCTCAGATAATCAAAAGGGTCAAGGATGAGATGGCAGTAAGTTATCCCGATGATGAGGTAAGGGCTACAATTATGGGGATACTCAGTGATAAAAAGCTCAGGAAATATTTTGTACAGAAACCTGACAGGGATATCAAAAAGGAACAGGAATTTGTTGATAGCGAGGGGCGTCTCTTCAGAATGGACAGGGTGGTCATTGACGAAGACAGGATTACGGTTATTGATTATAAAACAGGGAGAGATAAGGTTGCAGAAGAAGACTACATGGCCCAGATGAGGAACTACATGAAAATACTCAGAGGAGTGTATCCTAAGAAAAAGATAGAAGGAATCATCGCCTATGTTGACCTCAAAAAAGTTGAAAAGCTGAAGGTCAAAAGGGGAAGGTAGCTTGAACACGTTAATCATTCCACCGCATCATAGCCTTATCGAGGAGATAATCCCTCACCTGAAAGGAGTCGGGAGGGATTATTCATCCAATATGGTTGTCTTCCCTGGCAAAAGGCCTTCGCACTTTTTAAGAAAGACCCTTGCCAGAAGATTGAAGGGAAGCTTTATCCCCCCTGTTATCCTCTCCATGGATGAATTTGTGGACCATGTTTATGAAACACTCATGTCTCAAATAGACACAAAGTATAACGAAAATAGCCGAGGCATCTTGCACCGGATGAATACAATGTCAGGCGAGACGCCTGACCTATTCTCAGGTGAAATAAGACTTGGTCAACCAAGGAGGAAATTAGAAACCATAGATGCTGTTGCTATTCTTTATGATATACAAAAAAAGTCCTCAAGCCCCTTAGGTGGAGATAGTTTTTTAACACCTGACAATTTTTTCCCTGTCGGACTGAAGATTTACAAAGATATAGAAGAATTATATATAGAAAAGATTAACCCTTATCTGGTAAAGGAAATCGAATCATTTGTCGAGGAAGGTATCCCCGGGCAAACGGTAAAAAGACTTCAGTCACTCTCCTATTTTTATGGAGAATTCTATAAGGATATCGAAACCCGAAATTTCTCAACGAGGTCGCTGAGATACCGCACAACCTCTGAGAATATTGACGAGACTGAATTAAATCACTTTCAGCAAATAATCTTTGCTGGATTCTTTGCCCTTACCAAATCAGAAAAGATTCTGTTCAGAAAAATGTTCTCATGGAGTAATACCCTTTTTCTTTTCCAGGATGGGACAGGGATAAAAGAGAGGCTTTCTGATTTAGGTATAAATATGGAAAGTCAGGAAGGTGAAGATGCCAAACAGGAAATCCATTTTTACAGGAGTCCTGACACTCATGGACAGGTGTTTGGGTTAAGCAGGATACTCAAGGCAGATTTAGAAAATAACGTGCCAATAGATGAAAGAACCGTTGTTGTCCTTCCGTCTTCCGAAACTCTCTTCCCCCTCTTGCGGCAGGGACTCTCTGCCCTGGATGAGGATAGCTATAATATTTCCCTGGGGTACCCTCTCCACCGCACTCCTGTTTTTGGATTTCTTAACAATCTCATGGATCTCATTATTTCCATGGATGGAGAGAGAGTTTACATACCTGATTATCTGAAATTTGTTCTTCATCCATACACAAAGAACATCTACTTGAATGGCAGTGCAGAAACTACAAGGATACTGTTCCATACCCTTGAAGAAGATATGACAAAACAAAAGACAAAGACATTTTCTACCCTGTCAGAGATTGAAAACAATGGAGACCTCTTTATTAAAATTATGGACAGAATTCCTTCTGAAATAGAAATTACTGAAGAACAGATGAAGGGTCATTTAAAAAATATTCACAGCAACACCATTGAAAAATTCCTTAAATTTAAAAACATACATGACTTTGCTGTAAAGTGTACAGATCTGCTGATCTATGTTTTTCATACCAGCACTGCCCGCCTCCATCCTCTTTTCTATCCTTACTCCGAGGCATTCATACAGGCACTCGACACCATATCGAGGTCGCTGATGAAGGATGTATCCTTTGCAAAAAATATTAGCTATTTTGCCCTTTTCAAAAAATATATCATGACCTGTCATACACCCTTTGAGGGTACACCTATAAGGGGTTTACAGGTCCTTGGATTTCTCGAAACAAGGAACCTTTTATTCGACAGGGTCTTTATCCTTGATGTGAATGAAGAGACAATTCCTGATACAAAAAAAGAGGATACCCTTCT
>VGWY01000178.1 GCA_016873575.1 Nitrospira sp.
TCGTAGCAAAAAACATGCTTTGAGAGCGTAATTTATAAAAATTGAATTTTTAAGATGTAAAATATCTGTAAAATGGATTTGAAGGGATGGTTAGAAAGTATTTTTCAAAAACTTTTGCAAGAGTCTAATATTTCTGATTATTATTGGGATGGGCATTCTCCTGTTTGGCATATCAACCTTTACAGCCTTTTTAGTTGAAGGTGAACTGAGTGAAATACTGAGGAGGAGGAAGATGAATAAACAGATCTCGGATTTAAGAGGACATTATATTGTTTGTGGTATAGGTGGGATAGGAAGACATATCATTGATGAGCTCTTTAATACAGGGCGGCTTTTTGTTGCGATAGATCGGAATGAAGAGATCTGTAAAGAACTATCTGAAAAAGGGATACTCTTTATCAAAGGAGACACAACCAGCAGTGCAGTCCTGAAGGCTGCAAATGCTGAACACGCAAAGGGATTATTTTGCGCCCTTCCACATGATGCAGAAAATCTCCTCCTCATCCTGACAGCCAAAGGGATAAATCCGGGGCTCAAGATTGTAGCAAAAGCAGAGGAAGATGAGTCAGAAGATAAGATGAGAAAGGCTGGTGCTGATGGAGTGGTTTTACCTGAATTTATCGGCGGGCTGAGAATGGCATCAGAGATGATAAGGCCTGAAGCAGTAACGTTCCTTGATAAGATGTTAAAAAGCCGTGATGAAATCTTCAGGGTCGAGGATATCCTGGTAAGTGATCATTCTGTATTTGCAGGAAAGACATTAAAGACTTCAGGTATTCTGGAAAGGAAAGGATTGACAGTAGTGGCAGTCAAGAAAGGGGACCAGTATATCTTTAATCCAACCAAAGAAGAAAAGCTTGGGATAGGAGATTCACTAATACTCATCGGGGAAACAAAAGACATCAGAGAAATCAAAAAGCTTGCAGGATAAGTGTTAAATAGTATACAGACTCGCAGAGATGAAAAAAGACATATAGCCAGGGCTGCTGGCCTCATGTCCATTGCTACCTTTATTAGTCGAATCCTCGGCTTTGTAAAGGATATGATCCTTGCAAAATTTTTCGGTGCAACAGGGATTGCAGATACATTCTTTGTCGCATTCAGGATTCCAAATCTCTTAAGAGAGCTTTTTGCTGAGGGTTCAATGTCCTCTGCCTTTATCCCTGTTCTTACAGAATATCAGACAAAACATGGATTAGAAGAAGCAAAGAGACTAGTTCGAATTACCTTTACCTTTGTCCTCCTGTTTGTTGGGATCATCTGCCTCATAGGGGTTATCTTTTCGCCTGCAATTGTGACAGCAATCGCCCCTGGATTTCTGAACATGCCTGAAAAATTTTCATTAACGACTCTTCTTACCAGAATCATGTTCCCTTTCCTCTTATTTATCAGCCTTGCAGCCCTTGTTATGGGAGCATTGAATACACGACGAATCTTTTTTGTTCCTTCACTTGCACCTGCTACGTTAAACATTACGATCATCGCGATAGTTCTCATATTCGCACCGAAGATGGAACAACCTATTATTGCAGTTGCTATAGGTGTTGCATTCGGAGGTTTTATCCAGTTTGCCTTTCAACTCCCCTCTTTCCTGAAAAGTGGATATTCTTTGAAGTTAGCATATGATTTTAGACACGCAGGACTAAAAAAGATGTCTCTGCTAATTCTTCCTGCCACAATGGGGATGGCTGTGGCGCAGATTAATATATTTATCAGTACAATCCTTGCTTCGTATCTTCCTGAGGGAAGTATTACGTATCTTTATTATTCAATGCGACTTATACAGTTTCCCATAGGAATATTCGGAGTTGCAATGGGAATGGCTGTACTGCCGACGCTGTCAGAACATGCAGTAAAGGGAGAGTATGACAAGCTCAGGGATGATTTTTCATTTGCCTTACGGTTACTTTTCTTTATTACTGTTCCAGCGATGGTTGGCTTAATAGCCCTCAGGGAGCCTATCGTGAATATCCTTTTTCAGAGAGGAAAGTTTGATTATTCTGCAACTGTAGGGACTGCTCATGCCCTTTTATTTTATTCATTGGGAATATGGTGTATCGTTGGAGCAAGAGTTATTACAGCAAGCTTCTATTCGATGCAGGATACCAAAACACCTGTGAAGGTTGCAGTATTCGCACTGTTATCGAATGTCATACTGAGTATTATTCTTATGCATCCCCTGAAACACGGTGGCCTTGCACTTGCCAACTCTATAGCATCAGGTCTGAATTTTACCCTTTTATTTCTCTTTCTGCGGAAAAAGCTCAAGAGAGTTGATGCAAGGAAAATTATACGTTCTTTTGTAAAGACCTTTTTTGCCTCTTTTGTTATGGGGGTTACAGGAGGGATTCTTCTTCATGGAGAACTATGGCATACACATGGGAATACATTTCATAAGGCTTTCTACCTGAGTGGAACAATTTCCATATGCATTTGTATATATATCTTCTTGAGTTATCTCTTGAAGAGCGAGGAGGCCTCTTATGTAATGGAAATGGTTAAGCGGAAATTCAGGGAATAAGTAAGTGGGCTTATTTATCTTTTTTTATAATTCCTACTACCCCCTTCATCTGAATGATCAGGCCACGTCTTATATCTTTATTATTAATCTTCCTGAAAAGGTCGAGGAGTATTTTTTCTTCTTTGCTCAGGCCGTATTCACTGATCTCCTCTGCAACCTTTTCAGGCTCGTGGTTCTCGAGAAGGCTGCTGATCGGAATATTCAGTGCTTCAGATATTTGCTGTAGACGATATGCCGAAATGTTATTAACACCTTTTTCGTATTTTTGCAACTGCTGATAGGAGACCCCGATTTTTTCAGCAAGCGCCATCTGTGACATGTTAACAGCAAGCCTATGCTTTTTTAATGTCTCACCAATATTCTTTCTAAATTCCCTTGCCATTTAGATCTTATATCTCGATATCTTAAAAGTTATCCAATTTTGAATTTGTTTGGGGTGTAAAGTCTATCATCTTACAGTTGTAATTGGCAATTGACATATTACAACCAGCGATTGTAATATATTGGTATGCTTGGATCTTTAGATTTAGATAAAAAGATCCTGATTGTAGATGACGAGGAGTATATTAAGAAGCTGCTTTCAGATTTTTTTTCTTTTAATGGTTATGAGACTATTACAGCCAGCAATGGTAAAGAGGCGATGGACATGCTCATGAACAGGTCTTATATCTTATTGATTATTGGGGATATACCAGAGATGGATGGAATCGAGTTAATTGGTAAGATCAGGAATATTAATATATCATTGCCAATTATCGGTATGAGTTTTGAGGATAAAAAATCTAAGTTTTTGAGGGCAGGGGCAGATTATTTCCTATTAAAACCTTTCAGCCTTCTTCATTTAAAGTCTATAGTATCTTCAATATTTAGTGGGTAAACCTTGACATTTTGAAATGGACAGTATTTTTAGTCTTCCAGGCCATAATCTTACTTAAATCGTAATGGACAAATACGACATTATTTATAATAGGGGCCGGAATAAGCGGATTAAGTCTGGCAAATTATTGTGCAAGGAGGTCTCAAAACTTTAGTAACACAAAACTTTAGTGATCGTTGAACTCTTGATCTGCATCAGGTATATTTACAGGTATATTTAATAGATATGGAGATTTTATGATTATAAAAAAGCTTACTGTAGGACCTCTTGAAAGTAACTGTTATATTATTGGTGACAAAAACAAAAAAGATGTTTTTGTAGTTGATCCAGGAGATGAACCTGACAGAATTCTTGATGTAATAAACGAAAATAATTTTCAACTGAAATATATAATTTGCACACATGCCCATTTTGACCATGTAGCTGCGGTCTCTGATATCAGTAAAGAGACGAAAGCTAAAATTGTTCTCCATAGAGATGATCTTGAAATTTACGAGAGAACAAAGGATCAGGCTGCGTTATGGGGCTTTGAGCTTGAGTCTCAGCCGGCACCTGACATGTTCGTTTCAGAAGGAGACATATTAGAGATTGGCAACTTGAGGTTTGAGATTTTCCACACCCCAGGCCATAGCCCGGGAGGAATTTGCCTTTATGGAGAGGGAATTTTAATTACGGGTGATACGCTGTTTGCAGGATCTGTAGGCAGGACAGATCTTCCGGCAGGAGATATAGAAAAATTAAAAACGTCCTTCAAGCGATTGATGTCTTTATCAGACGAGGTTCGGGTTTTACCAGGGCATGGCCCAGAAACTACAATCGGTCAGGAACGGGCATTTAACTTTTTCTCAAAGGAAGTGTTATAATGTATAATACTTCCTTATGAGCTTCTTTGATTATTCATAATAATTTTTTTGAAATAAAGAGAAATTTAAAGTTTTTATTATTTATTTGGTAATTTCTGATAATATTTGACGATAATCACTGATATTTATCTATTGACTATCCACTCAAATATGGTATTCTATATTTATAGATGATCTTTAAGGATGCGAGAATGAGCTAAAAATCTCCAAGTGGTTATGGGAGTGAATGAAACCATACCATTTGGTATGGTTTTTTGTTTGTCTCAGCGAGACCTTGAGGCTAAGTGAGCTGAGGGAACATATACATTGAGGGAGCCAGCGTGTGGATGTAGTGATGCATGCCTCAAACATATGGGAGGGGAAGCCTAAGCATCTACCAAGGCACCCACTTAGAAAAAACCTCAGATAGCTCTAAACCTCAAGGTAACGCTGTTTTGTTCTTTGAAAACTGAGAAGTAGGCCCTGTCAAGTTAGTTCTAAAAAGTTTTAATTGAGAGTTTGATCCTGGCTCAGAACGAACGCTGGCGGCGTGCCTAACACATGCAAGTCGAACGGAGTCATTTTGAAGTAGCAATACGGATAAATGACTTAGTGGCGGACGGGTGAGTAATACGTAGGTAACCTACCCTCAAGAGGGGGACAACTCAGGGAAACTTGAGCTAATACCCTATAAGACCACGGACTGGGATGTCAGTGGTAAAAGGAGCAATCCACTTGGGGAGGGGCCTTCGGCCTATCAGGTAGTTGGTGGGGTAATGGCCTACCAAGCCTAAGACGGGTAGCCGAACTGAGAGGTTGTACGGCCACACTGGAACTGAGACACGGTCCAGACTCCTACGGGAGGCAGCAGTGGGGAATTTTGCGCAATGGGGGAAACCCTGACGCAGCGACGCCGCGTGGAGGAAGAAGGCCTTCGGGTTGTAAACTCCTTTTCTTAGGGAAAATAATGATGGTACCTAAGGAATAAGCCACGGCTAACTCTGTGCCAGCAGCCGCGGTAAGACAGAGGTGGCGAGCGTTGTTCGGAATTACTGGGCTTAAAGGGCGTGTAGGCGGTGAGGTAAGTCTGAGGTGGAATCCTATAGCTTAACTATAGAACTGCCTTGGATACTGTTTC
>VGWY01000179.1 GCA_016873575.1 Nitrospira sp.
CTTTAATTTTCTCATTAAAAACAAAGTTTAAAAACTACAACCATTGGCAGTAAAATAGGTTACAGGTTATATTTTTTATGTTCAACAAAAATAAATGTCAATGGATAGTTGTAGTTTTATTCTCTGTCCTCATTTCTGCCTGTGCAACCTCACAATTGGATTTATCTCTGGATTTTTATACAGGTTTAGATAACTCCATAAAACCACGGGAAGGTGTACTTGGAGTAGACGAGTTCATCGATCTCAGGCCACAAGCGAGTACGAGCGATACCAAAAAATGGCTGGGTTTTATCCCCGGAGTTTTCTGGCTCACATTTGTCTCTGAAATGCCTGATACCTACACGGGGTTTTCTGATTATAAATCAGTTCCCTTCAAGATATCTTTAGCCCAGGCAATTTATAAGAACATTGAGCAAAACAGGATTTTTGAAAGGACAGTATTTTTACCGAGAGACAAATATGCATCAATAGATTACCGTTTTGAAGGTATTCTGAACAGAACTGTTCTGAAGGAAACAGGATATTATTATGGTTCCGGGGTCTATGCCTGGATTACACGAATCATCGGGCTGCCGTATGTTTCATACGAAGTCAGTATAGATATAACTCTTATATTACGGCGTATAACTGCTAATGGAAATAATCCCCTCGAATCCCCCCTCACCCCCCTTTGGAAAGGGGGGGCTGAGGGGGATTTTAAAGGGGGGAAGGGGGGATTTTCAGGTGAAATTATCTGGACCTATGAACTCAAAGGGACTCGAAGAGACAAATATTATAATATCTATCAATTAGCTCATGGCAAGGAAGGCAAACATATATTGTCCTATAATATTTCGAAAATATTGGAAGAACAGATGCCTGTTGTTTTACAATCAATGAGAAGGGCTTTAGAGCATCTCTGAGGATTGATTTGCGTCTTTATCTCATCTCACCATGCAGGTCTGAGGACATCTGGAGGAAGAGGATGGGTACATTTACCCTCCCTCCAATGTCTCTCGCAATCCTGTCCAGCCTGACACCTCAAAATATAGAACTGAAGGTGACAGATGAACTTGTTGAGGATATTGAATTTTCATATCCTGCTGATATCGTTGCTCTTTCTGTCAATACGACCAACTCTTTAAGAGCATACGAGATTGCCAGTTATTTCAGGAAAAAAGGTGTAAAGATAATCATGGGTGGAATCCATCCATCTGTCATGACTGAAGAGGCACTTCACTATGCAGACTCTGTAGTCGTTGGTGAGGCTGAGTTGATATGGCATGAGGTATTATCTGATTTTCAGAAGGGGAGATTGAAGGAAATTTACAGTTATACAGAACATCCTGACATGGCAGATGTTCCGAAACCTATGTGGAATATGTTACCGGAGAAAAGATACTTTGTGCCGAGAACATTTCAGGTATCAAGAGGCTGCCCCTATGGATGTCATTTTTGCTCTTCAACACAATTTTTTGGTATGAAATACAGATTCAAACCAATAGGAAAGGTGGTTGACGAGCTCAGGCGTTATCCAAAAAAATTTATCGTTTTTGTAGATGATAATATCGCAGGGAAAACAGATTACGCCCGTGAATTGTTCCTATCTCTTAAGCCACTCAAGAAGAGATGGGTTGCACAGTCGAGTATTGACATTGCAAAAAAGGAGGATATTCTGAGGATTGCTGCTGAGAGTGGTTGTGCAGGTCTCTTGATAGGGTTTGAGAGCATTCGGTACAGTAATAAAGGCGATGTGAAAAAACTTAAAACTCCTGAAGAATATGCGGAAAAGATTCGACTGATACGCTCATACGGAATGGGGGTTCATGGCTCCTTTGTGTTTGGATTCGATGAAGATAAGGAAGATGTCTTTTCTGACACGGTAGACTTTGTCTTGAAAAACAGACTTGAGGTTGCGAACTACTGCAAACTTACACCTTTTCCAGGCACATCTCTTTTTGACAGGATGAAAGCAGAGGGAAGACTTCTTACTACTGCCTGGTCACAATACGATCGGTACCATCTTGTATTCAAACCGAAAAACATTGATATTCACAGGTTCTATAACCTGACAGACGAAGCATACCGTAAGACCTACTCACCACTCTCTATTCTCAAAAGGACTCCTGCTGTCTTGAAAAATATTCCCTATTATTACGCAATAAACCTCAGTTACTGGTTTGGCTCCAGACTGCGGAGAAATCGAGACAGGGGAAGTTTATGGGAAGCCTCTACTAAGGGATTGAAATAATCGTCTTTTAAATCTCTATTGATTTCTATATCTGTTAGCTCAAGATGAAAAAGGGCATTATTGATACTGATACCAATATCTGACGGAGCAAGTCCTGCTGTTTTATAAATATCTACCTTCGCCATTTTTTTTCTCTCTGAATAGATTTCAACTGCCTTCCATGACAGGTCTGTTTTATCAAAGAAATACTTAGCCTTTAATTTCAGTTCAGGACCGTTCTGGCTCAGGATATAAAGCACATAAAAATTATCAGTCTCTTCAATGAATTTTATAGAGTTTGCAAAAGTATCGTGGTCTGGAAGAAGTCTATCAAAAGGAATATTGCCACTATAAAGTGCATCTTTTGGAGTTATCAGTAATTGTAAAGTTCCTTTCAGAAATAATGCCTCCATGACTGTGAGGCCAAAGGGACCGAATATCCTCACATTTAGACGATCAGGGTTGCTGAAGAGTAAAACACCGGAGAAAGTACCTTTCGATTGTTCTTTATAATGGATATCAAGTTTCACTGATGCCTTAACAGTTTGAACGTTTGAGAAATCAATCCTTTCCAAAAGCGCTTCTGTTGACACTTCCCCGGTGAGTTGTTGAGAAGGGGTATATCTGATTACTTCTTTTTTAGCGCATGCAGAAAAAAATAAGAGAAATGACAGGAAAAGACTAACAGTAGTTCTTCCTTCCATTCCATGCCCTGTCAGCCAGCTCTCCCCACATTTTGGCATACGTATCTATCTCCGGAGCAAAGTCAGTGATAATCTGTTCAGCGCCTTCGTGTGTGAATCTTACACCTGGCATCTGACAAACCTCTCTGTATACCTCAGGATGGTCTATGATAAGACATGGACGGAGAAGGTTCTTGTTGATATTCTGATGCTCCCTTATTCTCTTGAACAGCGGAGAAGTAATCGCTTCTCGAAGGCTTACTTCTTTTATGTTATGCATCGCGAAATGACAGAAGACACAGGGTTCAACATCTCCTTTTGAGTTAATATGCAGGTATTTTCTCCCTCCTGCAATACACCCACCTACTACAGGACCGTCGTTCCAGAAATCACCAATTAAAATCTCTTTATTTGATCGTATGTAAGCTACCCGTTCTCTGAGCATATCTCTCTGGCCGGGTGTTGGGACAAGTTGCCAGTTTGGTTCTCTTCCAACAGGTGTATAGAGGAAATACCATCCAACAGTACAGCCCTGTTCAATCCAGTGGTCAATAAATTCATCTGAAGTTATTGTATGGGCATTTCCTTTTGTCATTGTGGCAGAAAATCCAAAGAGTACACCGTGTTCCTTTAAGAGCTGCATAGCCCGAAGCACCTTATCATAGTGTCCTCTGCCGCGGCGCGCATCAGTCTCTTCCCTGAACCCTTCGACACTGATTGCAGGCAAGACATTGCCAAGGTCGGCAAGCCTTTTCACACGCTCTTCATTCAAAAGGCTCCCATTCGTAAAAATGTGGAAGGACATATCATTGTGTTTCTCAATTATCTCAAAAAGGTCATTTCTGAAGAAAGGCTCTCCACCAGAAACGACAATAAAATATATCCCCATCTCCTTAGCCTCGTTCAGCACCCTGTCAAAAACCTCAAAAGGAAGGTCTTCATCATTACGGTACATCCCTGCATAGCAACCAAAGCATTTAAGGTTACATTTCATTGTGGGACTTATTACCATAAGGCCAGGTGGATAAAACCCGCCTTCCTGTTCTGAAAACAATTTTCTCTTTGTGCTCCCCACAAGGAGCTGGTTAATAATAAAATTCCTGATGATCTTTTTTTTGTGATGTGGCGAGGTATTTCTGAGTATCTTTATTGCTACACGCAGACTTGGGTGTCCTTCTTCCCACATTTTACGTATCTGCTTTATAGCTCTCTTATAATGCTCCCTTGTGGTGGCTGCCTCTGCAATTTTTGTGTAATGGATAAGTGCGTGAGGAGAGCTCATGGATAACAATTGAACCAAGCCGTAGAGTAACTTTGAGAGTACAACGGGTTTTATCTGTTTATACACTTAATTTCTCCCCTTTTTGAGAACTGATTCTACCCACTTCCCCTCACTGTAATTCAGAAAGGCTTCTTCTTTGAATGGAAAGCACCTGTATGTCCTGACCAGAGGGCCTTGAGGTGTATCTTCATACTCTTCAGTGTAAAATTCTTTCCATGCCCTCATGTATCCATCGTACAGTTCGTCAGGTGACATTTGAGCAGGTCTAAAAACAACCTGTGAAGTAGTATACTCTGAAAATCTATCAGTTATCAATCTTCCTTGTGTCTTAAGCCTTTGATAAAGACGACTCCCTGGATAGGGGGTTAAGATATGGAATTCCACCTCTTCTAACTGGTGGTTTTTTGCAAAGGTTACGGTCTTTTCAAAGATGTCTTTATCGTCGTGATCAAACCCAAAGACAAACGAGGCAATAACCTTTATGCCATAATCCCTGATTCGGGATATATATTCGCCTGCCTTTTTTACCTGAACACCATCTACAATATCATTCAGTCCAGCCGATATCCAGGGACTGAGATCAATATACATTGCCCAGCAGTGGCTTTCTTTCAGCATGTGTAAAAAGTCGTTATCGTTGCCGATTTTCAACGGAGCAAGTCCTACCCATTCCTTTGAAGTCTTTTCAAGTGCCTTTAAAAATGCCGATGTTCGTCTTTTTGCCAGGTTCAGGTTATCATTTACAACAAAGAGATATTTATTAAGGTGCTCAACCTCTCTCATCAAGGATGGAATATCTCTCATCCTAAACTCGGATCCAAAACTCTGCGGAACAGAACACATATCACACCTGACAGGGCAGCCCCGTGATACCTGAACAGGATTCACAGGCAGATAGCCTTTTCCGTTACTCAGGTCCCATCTCGGTATAGGTGGATTTAAAACAGTGGTGTTACATTTATATATTTTTTTCAGTTGTCCTCTCTGAAAATCATCGAGAAGATCTGGCCAGACTCCTTCAGATTCGCCTATAACAATTGCATCAGCATGCGTTATTGACTCCTTTGGTGCAAGGGAGATATGGACTCCCCCTAAAACAACAGGTATACCGAGCGACCTGTAAGCATCAGCGATCTCATATGCCCTGAATGCCTGTGGGGTCATTACAGAGATCCCGACTAAATCAGCGTCCGTGTCG
>VGWY01000180.1 GCA_016873575.1 Nitrospira sp.
CAGAACGGTTTGCAGCAATGGTCTCTACACTGGGCAGGCAACCTTGATATATAAGAAGATTCACGTCGGAGAGATTCCAGTGAGTCTTATGATTCGTCAGGTATTAGACACTTACAAAAGCAACAACTTTGAATTTTGGAAGACCTTAAGAGAAAAACCTCTGACTCAACATCAAGAGTTAGATATTCTCGGAGGTTGGGATGCTTATGAGGTCGACGAGAAGACCCCGCCAGACGAAGGCAACTACGCTTTGAATAATCGCATTCGTCAACAGGCAGAGCATTTAGTCCTTCGCCCAAACAATTCAGACAATCAGGCGAATGGATGGGGATTATTCAACCAGATGAACAGAGCAATTAGTTTCGTGCTCCCGAAGTCTGCAGTCAATAAACACATCCTCGGAGACCAGAGGGCAGAGAATTATCTCAAAGAGGTTCTTAATATAAATTAAGGAAGGAGGAGCAATGAAGAAAACTAAAATGTTCCCGATGCGATTGACCCAGACACAATTTAAACAGGCAAAATCAACAGCAAGGAGGCGGCAGGAATCTGTCGCTTCCTTAATTAGATTCTTATTAAAGAAAGCATACGAGAGTCATTCTACCAACTGGGAGAAAATAGATTCTCTAATCGATAAACAAAGAGAGGAGGGGCAATGTTAAATAGAGATTACGATATCCAGAAAGCACGTCACGACTACGAGGAGAGTATCAAGGGCAGGAAGTGTGAATACTGCGGGGAGCAGGCAACTGAATTAGTCAAGAACGTGCAGATTGAAGAAGGAACATACGGAAATGTTTGGATGTGTGACCGTCACGCTGAAGATTATTATGAAGGCGACGGAGACTTTGCTCCAGAATATTAGAAGGAGGCGAGAGCAATGACAAAAGATGATTTTTTAAACTATCATCAAGACCCAGAGCCAGAGTCAGAACCGCAGCAACACGAACCGACGGCAGACTGGGAAGACATAGCAAGGTTATGGAACAACATCGTCAAGTTACCCATCGAGGCACGGAATGACATCCTGTATTATGCATTCGGAGAATTTCAACGCACAATGACTAAAGGGCAGTTTGAGAAGATTACAAAAGAACTTGAGAAGATAAAACAACGCTATGTTTAAGCACAAAGACCAGAGTCAATACTTATGACTCTGGTCTTTTTTTTGTCTCTGGGGTCATCCTACGCAAGATTTTTATGCTTAAAGTATATTCTCGCCCCGTAAGATTCTTTTTTTTGCTTTGACAACCTGCAATTGAATTTCCCTTATGCTGACATTCATCTGCTTCGCAATCTCTTTGTTACTCATTCCCTGAATCTTAAAATCAACAACCATCTTCATTCTCGGAGGCATCGCATCGAAGACGGAGAGAAAGTTTTCCATTTCTTTCAGACCAACATCCCAGTCATCCTTCTCCACGAATTGATAAACACTCGAATGAATTTTATCTATGCAATTGTGATTACAAAAAGAAGAGGTATTGCCCATCGATAGAGACTCCTTTCAATTTTAAGCAATACCTCTCCCAGTCAGGTCTCGGAGACCCTCTGGTTAAGTCAGTATTTTATTTTGTTATTTTTATGTTCTCAAGATTTATCTTTTCAATCAAGACTACTGTGCCGTCAGCCCACTTAACGAATGCTTCTCCGTGTACGGTTGCCTCGACCAGCTTGTCTAAAATTTCATAACGGTTTTTAAGTCTTAATAAGTCTTTTTCAGAATTCTCCATTGTAAGCCATAAGCCACGTTAAACTATTTCATTAACAATATGCCAATAGACAAAATAATTGCCCCAATCCAATAAGTCGCTTTCGCCCACGCTCCCTCAACAAAACAAAGAAGAGCAAGTACTGAATAGAAACCAATGAGAATTTTCTGTATACTGGCACTCATCACCCATCACATCATCCACGGTATCCACAGCGTCGTGGAAAGAGCAATTATAGATTCCTCATAAGGAGCTTTCAGGGGTACACCCTTAACCTTAATCATTTGCAGACCAGCCAATGTTGCAAAAGGAATTGACAAAAGATGTATCCCCAAAAGCACCCAACTGGCAGAAGTTATTCCAACCAGTAGTCCTGCTGCTGTGTATGCGATTGCACAAATAAGTCTCGTAAGCCACGGAACAAATATTTTACCCAATCTGCTATTATCACCATAACCGAGATGATAACTGCCAGACAAAAGCACATAAAGTACAACACCAATAAACCAACGAGACGCAATCCCTCCGTAGACCGCCACAAAGAGCGGAGCAATGAATCTACGCAACCATTTGTCATTCCTACCTCCTAACCAGTAAAACGTCATTCCCAACAACACCACAAAAACTTTTATGGTGGCATCCCAACCCTGTAAATATTCATTCATTCTTCCCTTCCCTCCCTTCCTTTCTCCATCGCCTCTTTGATTGCAATAGACTTACCACACCAAGGACAGAAATTAAATATCTTGCCTTGATAACCACCCAATCCGTGAATAGTAGAAAGAGTAAACCCTGAATTAAGTTTTGCTATATTCTCTTGCCAATCTTTACAATTACACTCTCTCACTTTCTCGTTCATAGTGTCCTTTCTTTAGGGGGTTCATCTGGCTTGTCAGAAGTTTCGGCAAAGGAGATGAGGGTTTGGAGGGCTTCTCTATCTTTTAAATCTTCTGGGTTTGATGAGATAGGTATAATAATATCGTCTTTGAATTTTAACATATCCTTTACTCTTTTTATTGCCTTTTTCAATTTCTCGTTCATTTCTTCTCCTTGGGTAAAATTACATAATCAGAGAATTTTTCTATTTTTATAATTGTAGTGTGAGGGTATCGTTCTAAAAATAGTTTCTCTGCTTCTGCCATACTTTCTGCGACTACACAACTTGTTTGGCTATAATTAAATGGGGTTAAAACTGTATAAACTTTCATTTCTTCCTTTCTTTAGGGGTTGAGGGCAGGATTTTTACCTACTGGCTGATTAAGAGGTTTGGGCATTATATCCTTGCTTAAGGGTTTTAGACCCCATTCCCAATGCGTTTGCTACAGAACGCCACCTCAACCCTTTATCCTTTCATTTATTCTTTAACTTTTCTTCTAATTGTTCACAAACTAATCCTGCTATTTCATAACCTGCTTGTTTTAAACGCTGATTTAGTTGGTCTATTGTTAATTCTGCTACTTTATTTTGAACTGGCATTAAAGGTTTTAATTCTACTTGAACATTTAAATAAAGATTACACATTACAATTTCTACTTGATTTTCAACAGGTATTTTTAAACTTATCATCTCTCCTCCTATCCTTGCAACCATTTCCAAAAACATATCCACCATATTTTAAGTAAATCCCAACGAGATAAATCATAAAGTATGTATTTTTCAGAACCATCTGTCTCAATCCCATCTATTAAATAATAATAACCACCGCTTTCTTTGATATGGGGATTATTCATCTCTCCTCCAAAAGATTATTTTGTTTAGGGTTCATAGTGTCCTTTCTTGGGGGGGGGTTCTCTTCTTTCCAACCACACCAAGCACATTGACCACTTGCGACCGCTGGTGCCCAATTCTCTCGTCCTTGTTCTTTATCGCCACAAGCAAAACATCTGACTAAAAATAATTTGCCATCTTTACGAAAATTTGGGCGTTGGTCTTGGTTTATTTTCCCTTTCATATTATCCTTTCATTCTCTACAATCATCGTAGATTTCTATTTCTAATAAATTATAATTGCCACTTTCTAAAACCAATGCTCCGTATTTTTCTGCGAATTTAATTAAGTCTTTAAAATCTTCTAATTCTATTACCCACGCTGTATCTTCTTGGTCTCTACAAATATTCCCATTTTTTAAAACCCTATGATTTTTGCCCTGACTTCTCCATAAACCTTCATCTTTCGAAAAGTGTTCATCAAACTCTTTTTCGCTACAACTTCTTTGTTGTAGATATAACACATCTTCCATTTTGGCTTCTTCACAGGGTTTTTCTTTCCATAAACTTGTTCTACTAATTACAAATTTCATTATCTTATCCTTTCATTAACAACTCTTATCACGACTGTCTCTTGGTGTTTGATAATCACAATAACCTTCATATTTACAACCGAGTAAAGAACCATTCTGAACTCTATAAGAACAAAACCCTTCCACATTACAAGTTTTCAACTCCTCAATTTTGGGAGAGGGTTGTTTGGGCAATCCACAATATTGACAAGGTATTTTAGATATCTCTTCTTTAGAAAGATTTCCCGTATAGGCAACTACCCGTATGTCGCATTCACAAAATTTGGGAGAGGGTTTAGTTAATATCTTATCTCTTAAAATGGCTTTTATCTCCTTCATTCTTCTGCCTCCTCTACAATTTCCTCCGCTTCTTCAACTATGCGGATTTGTTCAAGATATTCTATTAACCTTTCGTCAAATGATTTTATCTCTTTCATCTTATCCTTTCATTAAGAATTTTATTGCCTTGGTTAAATCAAACAAGACCAACTTTATATCATAGGACAAACTTTCCTCTCTTCCAATTCTTTCTAAATTGACTTCTAAATCAAACTCCTCAATTTTGGTAGAGGGTTTGCAATAAGGACAATCCATTGTTCCTAACTGACTTTTGCTATTTTCTTTAGTTATAATTCTGCCTGTTCCTTTGCAATGTTCACACTCAATCGTGGGAGAGGGTTCTGATTGAAACTTCAAAAGGTTTGTATTATATACTCCCTGCTCTTTTAATTGTTTCACAAGTTCGTCTGGAGAAATGGAAATTTCTATATCGTGGGGGTCTCTATGCATATAAAGATTATTTACATTTACTTTAAGTCTTATCTCTTTCATCTCATCTCCCCTCTTTTATTCCAATTTTTGACGGAGTTCTTGAATTGCTTGGTTGAAACCTATATCCTCGTCGTGTTTTCTTATTTCATTCATTGTTTTGTGTTCTATGGTTATGGTTTTCATATTTCCTGTTGCTGGAAAACTATCATTAAGTAAAGTTTTATATGTAGGTATCCTCTTCTCAATCTCATCTCTAATGGCTTGGGCGAGTTGCTTAATTTCATTTTCAGAAAGCCAAGTTTCATCATTGGTTGAATTACTGATAAAGTCATCTATCGTATCTTCAATCCACATTATTTTTTCTCCTTATTTTCTAATAATCTTATCCCATATTTTATTATTTTTAATTTGGTTTTATTGGCAGCATTGGCAGCAGCAT
>VGWY01000181.1 GCA_016873575.1 Nitrospira sp.
TTGAAAAATCTCCCCTTGCCCCTCTTTGCCAAAGAGGGGTACATTGCCTCCCTTTAGCAAAGGGAGGTGAGGAGGGATTTTATAATCAATGTCTTCATACTTATGACCGTATTAGTAACCAGACAATACAGTTACCTTATCGATTATCTTTCCTTCGTATTCTGGAAAGTCTCCGAAGTCAAGGGGCTTTTTACGCATCATATTCAGCTTGAGGAGTTTAAAATTGAGTTCCCTCAGTTTCTTCAGTCTTTCCTTATCGTCATCAATTGTGTTCATAAGCGCACACATGTTTACGATCTCTTTCCTCATCTCAAGTTCCGGTGGTATGCACCCTGCATTTTTTAATAAACGGTATGCCATTCGCAAATCCTCTGGAATCCATGACTCATCCTCGAAATTGATCGGTTTCCCCTTTCCTTTAAGGTTGTCAAACTCGCCATTTTGCATAGCCTCTATAATACGCCTTTCAGCAATCTTCGAGATAAAGTCCATAGGAAATCCTTACCTCATAAAATACATTTTTAGCCACAGAGAACACAGAGATGACATTTAGAGTGGTTAATTGTATTATTCGGGTCACCGTATTTCAAGCATTCTGTCAAGTGCCTTCTTCGCAGGAATTCTTATATCTTCAGGCACTTGAATAAGATATGTGTTTTTCTTCAATGCCCTGTAAACGCTCTCAAGTGTCGTCCTTTTCATATTAGGGCATATCATATCCTTTCGTAAGGGATAAAATGTTTTATCAGGGTTCTCTTTCCTCAATCGATACAACAGCCCTATCTCAGTGCCCACGATAAACTCCTTCTCAGAAGATGCCTTGGCAAATCTCAACATTCCAGAGGTGCTTGTTACATTATCTGCCATCTCAAGCACATCGAGCCTGCATTCAGGATGGGCCATTACAAGTGCCTTTGGATGTTCTGCCCTTGCCTTTTTCACATCATATGGTCTCACCCGCTCATGCACATGACAAAAACCATCCCATGCAATAACCTGTTTCTTGGTATTCTTTGCTGCCCAGAGTGAAAGATTCCTGTCAGGTATGCATATCACCTGTTCATCAGGTAATGACTCGATAACCTTGACAACATTTGCTGACGTGCAGCATATGTAACTCTCTGCCTTCACGTCAGCAGTCGTATTTACATACGCCACAACAGGTACCCCAGGGTACTGTGACTTTATATCCCTCAGGGTAAAATCAGTTGGATATATATAAGAAGGCGGATTTTTAAATCCGGGGAAGCTCTTTCGTTCCCTTCTCGGTGAATCAACGTGAATCATATCAGCCATCGGGCAGACCGCATCAATTTCTGTAAGAAGGACAGTCTTATCAGGGGAAAGTATTGAAGCACTCTCTGCCATAAAATTTACGCCTGCAAATACGATGACATCACAGTCAATGGTTGAAGCTGTCCGTGAAAGCTCGAGCGAGTCGCCTACAAAATCCGCAATCTCCTGAACCTCATCCCTCTGGTAGTTATGTGACAGAATAAGTGCACGTCTCTGAGATTTTAGGCAAAGAATCTCTTCTTGAAGAAAGGTTTGATCAAAAGGCATTTAAAACCTGACGGCATTTTTTAACAGAAGTGTGGAATTGGTGAAAAGAGCAGTGCCATCTTCAAAGACTACTTTATAGATTGGATCAGGTTTTTTCTCTTCAGGCTTTTCCTCTTCAGGCTTTTCCTCTTTTTTTGATGTATCCCCACCTGCCTGGGAATATGTCAGCTTTCCGTTATAAAGGGAGAGCACCTTACTCACATACTGTTTCGTCTCGGTAATGGGAGGGACACTAAATCCAAACTTCTCAACAGTGGTTGGCCCTGCGTTGTATGCAGCTAATGCAAGGGTCAGGTCTCCATTGAACCGTTCAAGAAGGTATTTCAGATATTTTACCCCACCCTCGATATTCTCTTCAGGATTAAAGGGGTTATGAACATCCATATCACTTGCTGTAACAGGCATGAGCTGCATAAGACCCATGGCGCCTTTCCTTGATACAGCCTTGTGGTTCCAGTTCGACTCGGTCTTGATAACAGCCTTTATAAGAGATGGATCAATATCATATTTTGCCGCCTTATTATGGACAATACTATGATAATCCGAAGTGTCTTTAGGATTTTTCAGGACAGCCTGTTCTTGATTGGGAATCAGGGTTTTCTTCTCCTCGATAACTTTATCAGCTTTCTTACCAAAAGGTCTGTCAGTATAGCAGACGATACCGTTTTCGTCTATGTATTTATAGATATCTGCGTAAGCAAAAGAAAAAAGAAATAAAACAAATAGACACCCTAAGAGCGCCACTCTCATGGTCACATCTTATCACGAAAGGCCTTGTCTGTCAACATTTTATTCATTCCGAAAAATAGACATAGACAATCTAACACTCTGATATGCTTGTCATTGCGAGCACCCGAAGGGTGCGTGGCAATCTCTTTGCAAAAAGGCGAGATTGCTTAGTTTCACTCGCAATGACAGTTTCTATCTCTATTCCTCGGTCATTTGATACCACTTCTTGCTGTTCATTATCCTGTGATACCAAATAAAAATATTACCCGATTAAAACCTTCAATCCACTGCGTCTATTTGGATGTTTAAGTTTTCTCAGTGCTTTTGCCTCTATTTGCCTTACCCTTTCACGTGTAATAGAAAAGTGTCTCCCTACTTCTTCGAGGGTGTGGTCTTTATCAAATCCTATACCAAATCTCATCCTTATAACCTTCTCTTCCCTGGGAGTTAGAGTATTAAGAACCCTCAATATATGCTCGGTGACATTATTTCTTTCTGTATCAGAGTACGGGGAGGGACTATCTTTATCACTAATAAAATCCTCGAGTTTTGTATCTTCATCTCCTACCGGAGTTTGAAGAGCTATTGGGTCCTGTATTGCTTTGAATACTTCTTCTATTTTTCTTGTTGATACTTCCAATCTTTTACCAATTTCTTCTTTGCTCGGTTCTCTTCCAAGTTGTTGTGTTAATTCTCTGGATGCTTTGGTAACCTTGTTATAAAATTCCACCATATGTACAGGAACTCTGATAGTTTTTGTTTGATCAATTAATGCCCTCGTTATCCCCTGTCTTATCCACCATGTTGCATAGGTGCTGAATTTGAATCCCATTTTATAGTCAAACTTATCAATAGCTTTCATAAGACCGATATTACCTTCCTGAATCAGATCCAGCAGAGCTAACCCCCTTCCTGCATAATTTTTAGCTATATTAATTACCAATCTCAGGTTGCGAGTTATTAATTCATTCTTTGCTTCGCTAACAAGAGTTCTTGCCTTGGTTATTCTATCCCACTTAGCTTTCAATTCGTTAATCTTTACCCCAACCTCTGATTCAACTCGCTTATATTCATTCTGAACTTCCTTTGTAATAGTATCAAGTCGTATAAAACTGATATCCTGTTTCTTTTTCTCATTAATTAATTTTTTTAAATCGTTTAAAGTCCCGTATCTTGCAATCTTTCTATCTGCTAATTCTATTTTTATCATAAGATTGTCAAGTGCTTTTATGCTCATTTCAAGAGCTTCATCTGTTTTTTCTTCTTCTGAATCGTTCAAGTCCTCTTCGTCTTTACCATCTAAGCTCGCTTCGAGTTTCTTGTATAAAGGCAGTGTTGTAACAACTCCTTTAATTATCTCTTTCCCCTCTTCCAATCTCTTCGCGAGATCTATTTCTTCATTCCTTGTAAGTATTGAAATATTTCCCATCGAATGGAAATATGCTTGAACAATGTCCTCTGTTTCTTCATACGCCTCTTCTCCCTCTGAAACTAAAGCTTCTTCCTCGGTAGTATCAAGCTCCTGATCATCTACAACTTCAATTCCCATATCATGCAGAAGGTCCGTGAGTTCTTCTAATTCATCCGGGGAGAAATATTCTGAGGGGAAAGCATCATTTATCTCTTCATAAGTAAGCTTCCCACGCCTCCTGCCTAAGTCTATAATTTCCTCAAAAATATCCTTTTCTACCATGCTTCTCCTTTAAAAAAGTTTATTAATGTTACCTGTATAACACCAGGGTCTTTACAGCTCAATATGTAGTTGCACTCCCTTTTGATTTTGACAAAGTAGGGAATTAGATAGGGCTAAAAATGAAACTCATAAGCTGATTAAAACGACCCAAGCATTTACAGTTATTTTATATTATAACAAAATTGTTGATTTAATGTTGGGATAGAGTATTTTTATGCAGGATAGGGGTTCGATACCCCTCGCGCCTACCATTTTATCAAGGCTTCATCCATCTAACCCCCGTAACCCACGACAGCACTACACTTACGAAACTAACAATTATTGCTCCCTTGACTGCAGGCCAGAATCCATGTATTTGAAGTCCGAGGTTGAGTGACTCAGAAAGTTCCGCAGTAATGGTGAGCATAACCGCATTAATCACAAGGGTAAAAAGTCCAAGGGTCAGGATTATCAACGGGAATGTGAGAAGCTTTGTGATAGGCTTTATAAGAGAATTTATCAGTCCAAAGATGGCTCCAATGATTATCATCTTCCACCACTCACCGGTAAATGTTATTCCATCCACGAGTTTAACTGCCGCTACCAGGGAGAGTGCATTGATCATTATTTTCAATATGAGATAAGTCATACTATGCTAAATACTGCAATGAAACCACTGGGGACACAGAGATATCGGTTTGATCATTTGGCCGAGATTGAGATTAATTGAGGGCATGAAGCTTCAAAGTATGCAATCTCAGCTTCAGAAAAAGTTGCCGTTTGTCCGTTAACCGTCACTGACATGATATCAAGATCATAAATAACGGTTGTATTTTCATTAATTTTCAACTTACCATCAATTATCTGTTCCCATAACAGATCGTTTGTCAGCTCTTCTATCGTATCAATACTGAATGTCCCGACAAAACATGCACTGTCTTGAGGGGTCAATTCGACCGTGTAGATCCCATCAATCGTTACATAATTGTATCCATTGGAATCATCGAGCCTGTTAAGCAAATGGAAATTCTTGAACATGGTTTTCTTTGAATTTATGAACGAGTTATTTTCGTATGTGCTCTCCTGTATTGAACTGTTATTGATATTAAAGGTTTCGTTCGGGAGTATCTCTTCGTACGATTCTGTATATATGTAAAGAAAATCATCCATAGTGATCTGTTCGTCTGTTAAAGAGGTACCAACCCAGTTTTTGTTTTCAATA
>VGWY01000182.1 GCA_016873575.1 Nitrospira sp.
GGAAAAGGGGATTGCCTCATTTACTTTGACTCAAATAAAAAAATTGGCTGATATTTATCACCGTTCCCTTGCTGCATTTTTTACAGACACACTTCCTGCAATGCCTACACTGACTGACTTTAGAATAAATCGTGAAAAAAGGTTAACCCCACAGGTATACATCGCTGAAAGAAGGGCGCATTACATTGCTAACAAATTAGCCGAGTTAACTGATAAAAGAAGTCGGCTTCCAGATTTTTCAGAGACATTAAACCCTGACGAATTAGCACGGGAATTTAGAAAATATTTGAAAGTCGAACTATTGAAATCGAAGAAATCGGAAGAACTCTTATCGCATTACAAACAGGTATTAGAAGAAACATTGTTAATGTCAATTATAGAATTGCCATTAAAGGCGGAAGATGTCAGAGGCTTTAGTGTTCTTGGTGATATCTCTATCGTTGTTTTAAATGAGGAAGACAATCCGTCGATAAAATTGTTTTCTCTTTTCCACGAAGTATATCACTTACTGAAAAGAACCTCCGGTATATGTTCAATAGAGATTGAACAAAAAGACGGGGACATAGAAGCAAGCTGTAATTTGTTTTCTGCAGAATTCCTTGTCCCTTTAGACGACATAAGGGAAGAGTGTAAAAGATTTTCTCAATTAGATGAAACCACAGTTTCAGAGCTTACCGAAACTTATGGAGTGAGCAAACAGGTAATTATGCTTAGACTTCTTTGGTTAGGGTATATGCCAAAAGAAAGATATGAACAGTTTAAAAGGGAGGGAGAAAAGAAATTAAAAGAAAAAACTTTTGGCCGCAGGGATTGGGATAAAGTATTTCAGAATCGCATCGGGAATTTAGTTATGAGAGAGGCGAGCAATGCTTATCGGTCCGGCAAAATTTCCTATTCTGAGGTAATGGATATCTTAAGCTTGAAAGCAAAATACACAGAAAAATTTGTCGAACGGTAATTTAAAATGCCCCGAGTGCCGGAATTATTCCCAAAAACAGTATATTGTATTGATACAAGTTCTTTAATAAATCTTAAGCCTTTCCGGAGAGATGTATTCCCCACAATCTGGAGCAAAGTAGATTCCCACGGGCAAGCCCGTGGCACTTACTGCTACAGGCTTCGCCTGATTGTCCTTTTTGGCATTCACCCACGGGTAAACCCGTGGAACTCTGCTAAGGGATTAGAAAGCATGATAAAAAATGGAGGATTGATAGCTCCTCTGGAAGTCTATGGAGAAATCGAAATTGGGAAAGACAAAATCTACGATTGGTGTAAAAATAACAAAGAGATGTTCAAGGATGTAGATGAATGTCAAATACAAGAACTCCAGGAAATTAAAAAGCGGTATGACAAAAAATATTGGGAAAATGAGATTAATAAACCAAAGTGGGCTGACCCGTGGGTTATAGCTTTAAGTATTTGTGAGGAAGCAACCATCGTTGCTGATGAAAAAGATACACAAAATAGAATACCGGCAATATCTTCAATGTTCGGATTAAAATGCCTTGAGTTAATAGATTTTTTTAAAGAGATAGGAATTAAATATTAGAGCAGGTACATTATCTTAAGGGCATGGGTTAGAGATTGAGATTGTCTACGACTCATGGGGTAGAGGGATGATATAAATCAAGGTTATTGCAATGAATGCTGATAAATGGCAGAATAAAAATAAGAAGGGGTGCGGAAAAAGGGGACAGGCTGCTTTACTCAGGGCTGGCAATATTTTTCTTATCTGTTCAAATCCCACAACCGTGATCAGTTCCACAGCCCGGAAAACCTCCCCTGCCGCTTAGGTCGAAAAACTCCTTGAGATATTCCAATGGCTGACATATGAAAGCGCTCCTGTTTTTTGCATAATCATAATATTGAACACAAATAGGTCACTGAGCAAAGAATAGAGAAGCTAAACAGCCAAATACTTAAACTCCATCACATCTCTGATTAACTTGAAATCCTTCTCATTTCGTGTAATCAAAACTGCTCCGATGTCTCTTACGGATATGGCGATGAGGATGTCGGCGAGGAGGCTTTTGATTCGTAAGGGGTCAATCTTTTTATCCTTTCTCAATTTCAGCATTATATTCCCTGCAACATACCATTGCCTCTCAGTTACTGATATGACGGTAAAATTATTTCTTATCTGTTCGATGAGTTTTTGTTCCTTTGGGTCATATGCACCTGAGAGGAGTTCCATCAGGACCACAGAACTGAAAGTAATATGATAAAGTCTGTTCAGATTAATAAAGGTATCGAAAACTGTGTCTTTTCTGAAATGTTCCACGAGAAAAGAACTGTCGAGGACTGCCTTCTGCCTCAATTAAGCCCCTCAAACTTAAACTTTCCCTTTGTCTGCTCAATAAATTTTCTCATCTTTTCCTGATATATTACATCATAAAGGGCTGCCTCTATTGTCTCTGTTTCGGTTTTGGCGCCGAGTATTTTTTGTGCGTCTTTAATCAAGGTTTCATCGAGCCTGAAATGTTTGGCTATTTTCTTTGTTGCAGTCTGCATATATAACCTCCTTATGCTATTGTATATACAGTTTAGAATATTATGGCTACAAAATCAAGAGAATTCAAAACTACATCTTGTGAGAAGAGTTCCTAAAAAAGTAAAATTAAAGTGAGCATGATTAAGTAGGCGGCCAATGAAATATAATTAAAAGGAGGTCCATATGTCCAGGGTTTATTTTTCATCAGCGAGGACAAAGAAATGGAAATACGATGACAGTATGCCCGGCAAGCTTGAAAGGCTTCTGAAAGAGGTTAATCTTTCAAGTTATTTTGAACCCAAGGAATGGGTCGCTGTGAAGACCCATTTTGGTTCTGAAGGGGCACATAGAATCGTCCGACCTGTTTTCTTAAGAAAAGTTGTTGATGCACTGAAATGCATCGGAGCAAAACCCTTTGTAACAGATACAGTAAGAATTAAAGGCCTCGATTATCTCGAGGTAGCTAACCAGAATGGAATAAATCACCTTTCGGTAGGGGCACCTGTTGTCCTTGGTGACGGACTGTATGGAAATGACAACATCATGGTAAAAGCAGGTGAAATCCTTGGTGAGATTGCTGTTGCAAGTGTTATCCATGATGTGCCTGCAATGGTTGTATGCTCCCATGTGAAGGGGCATATACAGGCAGGTTACGGCGGTGCGATAAAGAATGTTGCGATGGGTGGTATAAGCTCAAGACATAGAGAGTGCGGCTGGAAGTGTGGAAGGGGAGCAATGCATACCATAGGAGAAGGAAAGTTATCCTGGGATAAGGAAAAATGTGAACTCTGTTATCAGTGCATGGAGATATGTCCGTTGGAGGTGATTCGGTTTGAAAATGATGCACTCATATGGGATGGCGAAAAGTGCTGGAGGTGTGGCAGGTGTGAGCGTGTTTGTCAGTCTGATGCGTTATCATTGCCAGGTGATGAAGAGAGGTTCATGCGTTCACTTGCAGAGTCTGCAAGGGCTGTCCTGAGCACCTTTAAACCTGATAAGGTCATCTATATCAATTTTCTCACAGAGATACAGCCTGAATGTGACTGCATGCCTGTAGCCGATGTGCCTGTTTTGCAGGATCGGGGTATGCTGATATCTGACGATATCGTTTCGATTGAACAGGCAAGTGTTGATATGCTTTTGAAGGCTGTGCCCTTACCACAATCAGCATCAGAAGAATATAATGTTATAAAAGGTGATGATACCATGTTTAAGATTACAAAAAAACCTTACTGGATCCAGATAGAAGAGTCAGAAAGGCTTGGCTTAGGGAGCAGGGAATACGAACTGATTGAAATGTAAGAAAAAATACTGCTGCCCGTGGGAATTGGACAGCAGTATTGGGGGAGATAACGAGATGATTTATGATTTTATATAATCAAAAATCCACCATCTTTGTCAAGAAAAATTTTAGACTTTCTATAAATTATAATCTTAGGTTTTATACCTTGCATTAACCCTTACATATTCCTCTGTCAGGTCGCAGGTCAGAACTTTTGCAGAGAAGCTTCCGAGATTGAGATTAATAAAAATCCCGATGTCTTTCCCTTTTAAGACTTCTGTTGCCTCTTTATCTTTTCCAGTAGTTATACCCTTATTGACGACCTTAACCTTTCCAAAATAAATATCCGCCTTTTCCTCTTTCATCTGTATGCCTGAATATCCAAGTGCTGCCATGATGCGACCCCAGTTTGCATCATTCCCATAAATAGCTGTCTTTACAAGGTTTGAGTTTGCTACAGCAAAAGCAGCCCTTGCGGCATCTCGCTCGTTCTTCGCCCCTTTTACCTCGATCTCTATACATTTTGTTGCTCCCTCTCCGTTCTCTACAATGAATCTTGACAGTTTGAGTGTAACTTCATGCAAAGCCTTTTTAAAAGCCGTATATGACTTCATCCTCTCTGTAATCAAGGGATTACCCAACGTGCCATTAGCCATGATAAGTACCGTATCATTCGTTGACCTGTCTCCATCAACGGTAATTCGATTAAATGAAGTTTTTATTGCATCCTTCAGTGTTTTATCCAATGTTTCTTGTTCTACCGCTATATCCGTCATAATGAAACATAACATGGTTGCCATATGAGGACATATCATGCCAGCACCTTTACAGATTCCAGAGATAATACCTGTCTTATTGCCAATCTTTACCTTCTTATTGACAATCTTTGGGAATGTGTCAGTTGTCATTATTGCTGCTGCGACATCCTGTAGAGTTGATTTACCAAGATTATGTATCAATTCTGAAACCCTTGGCCTTATTCTTTCCATAGGCATGGGTGTCCCTATAACACCTGTGGAACAGACATAAACGAGAGAAGGATTCATTTGCAGACCAAGTGCAATAAGTTTTGCTATCTCATCGGCATCTTGTAAACCTTTGAGACCTGTGCATGCATTGGCATTCCCGCTATTTACGATGATTGCCTGCCCCCGGCCTGCCCGTATCTTTTTCATATCCAATCTTACAGGTGCTGCCTTGACCTTATTTGTCGTGAATGTACCTGCAATATTGGCCTCAACCTTAGAATATATGAGTGCAAGGTCTTTACGGCCGGGAACCTTTATCGCGGCCTCAACTGTAGAGAAGAGAAAGCCTTTTGGTGTCATTTTATTTATGGGAACAATGCAATGGTATCGAGCGCTGTCTTTTCATCAATTCCCAGCATGATATTCATGT
>VGWY01000183.1 GCA_016873575.1 Nitrospira sp.
AAGGAGCTCGATGTCAGGATGAGGGTCGATGGAATTATGCACAGAGTGTTAAGCCCACCGAAGATTATTCAAGACGCATTGATAAGCAGGGTAAAAATAATGGCAAACTTGGACATTGCTGAGAAAAGGCTGCCTCAGGATGGCAGGATAAGGCTTCTTATCGGGGGGAGAGACATTGATATCAGGGTTTCTGTTATCCCCACATCATTCGGAGAGAGGGCTGTCTTAAGGTTACTTGACAGAAAACAAGGTCTCATAGGCCTGTGGGAGGTAGGTCTCGACAAGGAAGATACGAAGCGTCTCGAAAAACTTTTGCAGAGGACAACAGGCATCCTGCTTGTTACAGGTCCAACTGGAAGTGGGAAAACTACCACGCTCTATGCTGCACTGAACAGGATTCATACAGTAGAAAAAAATATCATAACTGTTGAAGACCCAGTCGAATATCAGCTCAAAGGCATTGGACAGATTCATGTAAATCCCAAAATAGGCCTCACCTTTGCATCAGGTCTCAGATCAATTTTGAGACAAGACCCGGATGTTATCATGGTGGGCGAGATAAGGGACTTCGAGACAGCAGAGATTGCAATACAGGCATCTCTCACAGGACATCTTGTGTTAAGCACACTCCATACAAATGATGCACCATCCGCAATCACACGGCTTCTGGATATGGGGGTTGAACCCTTTCTGGTAGCATCTTCATTAACTGGTGTACTTGCACAGAGGCTCGTAAGGGTTATATGTCCTGATTGCAAAGAATCATATAAGCCGACTGAAGAGGAAGTTAGATATTTTTCATCCTTCATCAATCGTCCATCTCCAATCGTTTTTTACAGAGGGAAGGGGTGTGATAAGTGTAATGGTAAAGGCTACCTCGGAAGGACAGGAATTTTCGAGTTCCTTGCCATAGACGACGGAATAAGGCATCTGATTACAGAACAATCTGACTCACAGAGCATAAAAAATCTTGCAATCTCGAAGGGGATGAGAACCTTGCGCATTGACGGCTTCGAAAAGGCCATGACGGGAATAACAACAATTGAAGAAGTCCTGAGGGTAACTCAGAAAGATTATGTTGAGGGATGAAAATCATGCCAATCTTCGAGTATAAAGGTTATAAGACAGATGGTACCGAGACTGCTGGCACAATTGAGGCTGATGGCCAGAAGGATGCCCTCTCAAAAGTTAAGGAATTAGGATTTTTCCCAAAAGAAGTAAGGGAATTTATCTACAGTGGAAAGGGGCTCTTTACACGCAAGGCTGAAACCGCCCTCCTTCCTTCAATAACACGACAATTGTCGTTGTTACTTTCATCAGGAGTCCCCATGATGGAAGCGCTCAGAACCCTCTCTGAAGAAAACAGGGGTCCATGGAAGAAGATTCTTGTCAGTATACGGGAACGTGTTGCAGGGGGTATAAGTCTGTCTCGAGCACTTGGAGATTATCAAAACATTTTTCCAGAATCCTACAGGAATATGGTATCAGCAGGTGAGTCGAGCGGCACATTAGATAAGGTTCTAGAAAAGCTTGCGGATTTCCTTGAGAATCAGGCTGCAACCAGGGCAAAGGTAATGATGGCTATGATATACCCTGCGTTTATCATCTGTGTTGGGTTTGTTGTGTTGTCATTCCTTTTCATCTTTGTAATACCTAAAATAGTGAAGATATTTGAGGATACCAAAAGTGCTCTCCCCCTTATAACAATCGTTCTCATAAAAATCAGTAACGTATTCCGTTCTTACTGGTGGATTATTCTCATGACAGGTGCTTTAGGAGCATACGCAACGACAAAACTCATGAAGGAACATCGGCTATTCGTTGATAAAGTAATACTGAAATTTCCCGGGAATATTATCCAGACATTATATTTTGCCCGATTTTCACGAACACTGGGTTTCTTACTCGAAGGTGGATTACCCATCCTCAGGGCACTTGAATTTGCAGCAAAATCTATTGGCAACGTAGCACTTGAAAACAGAATCATAGATGCAGCGAAAAAGGTTGCAGAAGGTGCAAGGCTTTCTGCATCCCTTTCAGGATTTCCACCAGTCCTCTTACAGTTAATATCTACCGGAGAGAAAGGCGGAAGGCTGGTGGAAGTTCTGAAAAAGGCTGCAGATTCTTATGAAGAAGAGTTTAGCAGGAGGGTTCAAAAGGCGCTCTCCTTGCTTGAACCATTGATGATCTTATTGATGGCTTTTGCGGTAGGGTTCATTGTCCTTGCAGTGCTCCTTCCCATGTTCCAGTTGAACCAGTTAGTAAGGTAAACGTGAACTATGGAAATATCAACTTTAAACTTGAATTGCGAAATGGGGTAGCCGCAACCTTTAGGTTGCGTGGTTTTATATGATTTGTAATTCACCTGTTTTGCCTGTTTATTCGCAGGCTAAAGCCTGCGGCTACATTATCTCCACACAATTCCCTGAAGAACCAAAAATATAAACCGAAAACATATAAACCGAAAACATATTGACTAAAGCAACTCGTGATGCTATTTTAATTACAAGATGTCTACATCAAAATTGAGTATAATGCACCCTCATATAACAAAGGATCCTAACATTTGTGGCGGGAGCCCAGTAATAGCAGGGACGAGGTTTCCTGTGCGGTCTGTGGTTTTCTATAGTCTTAGAATTGGTCTTACTCCAGAAGAAATAGTCGAGAAATTCCCTCATCTCTCTCTGGCACAGATTTATGATGCCCTTTCCTATTATTATGACAACCGCTCAGAAATTGAACAAGACATCTTGGAAAACACGGAAGAAACTGTTCTTGGCACAAAAGATTAAGCTTTACCTCGATGAGGATGTTGATCCACTACTTGCTAAAGTAATTCGTGATAGAGGATATGATATTTTATCTACTCATGAAGCAAAAATGCACAAGGCTGATGATTATAAACAGATTGATTTTGCTGCTTCAGAAGGCAGAGCTATATTAACCCACAATATTAGAGACTTTTATCGAATAGCAAAAGAGTATGCAAAAATTAACAAATTCCATGCAGGGATAATCCTTTCATCACAATTACCGTTTAAGGAGTTATTAAAAAGAATCATTCATTTGCTTAACAGGCAAAATGCTGAGGATATATTAAACCAAATTGTGTGGTTAAAGGATTTTAAATAAAAACGACTAAATGATGCAAATCTGGAATCTTTAAACTGAAACAAGATAGGCGAAGCCTTTCAGGCTTCGCCTATCTTGTTGTGACTTTCTTACTTCGTCGCACACCTCGGCCATGTGCACATAAGGACAAGTTTTCTGGAATCAAGAATCGTGATTCAAACTGAAACATCGGGTAATAAAAGGACTAAACTTTTACTCCCATTTTCTTCCATATAACCTCCAGGTTTTTTATATCAGAAACCTTTTGCATAATCTGGCATAGAAGTGAGAGACAAACACACGCTCTTAAAAACCTATTGCAAACCATACGGTGCTGATATACCATACTTTTTTATCTTATACCCAATCTGCCTTGGTGTAATCCCAAGCATCTTTGCTGCCTTTGCCTGAATCCAGTCGCTTTTCTCAAGGGCATCGAGGATACTTGATTTCTCTATATCTTCAATCCCTGCCTTTAATGATTCCTTTTGCATAAACTCCTTAGGTGTCTGCAATTTAAGATTGATCGGGAGGTCGGAAGATTCGATAATCTTTCCATTGGACATCACAACCAGCCGCTCTATGGTATTTTCAAGTTCTCTCACATTCCCAGGCCAGTTATAATTCATTAATAACCTGACAGCATCAGGTGCTATGGATACATCCTTTTTATTTTCTTCATTAAACCGTCTCAAAAAAAATTCTATGAGAAGAGGAATGTCTTCTTTCCTATCCCTGAGTGCGGGCAGGAATATTGGCACTACATTCAACCGGTAGTATAAGTCCTCTCTAAATTTGCCCTTTAAAACGAGTTCCTCAAGATTTCTGCTTGTTGCCGCAATAAGCCTGACATCAACCTTTATAGTTTTTTCACCACCAACACGTTCAAATTCCTTTTCCTGAAGGACACGCAAAATCTTTGGTTGAAGATTAATCGGTAGGTCTCCCACCTCATCAAGGAGAAGCGTTCCTCCGCTGGCAAGTTCAAATCTGCCCTTTCGTACTGTTATGGCACCGGTAAATGCGCCCTTCTCATGGCCGAAGAGTTCTGATTCAAGAAGGCCTTCTGGTATCGAGGCGCAGTTAAATTTTATAAAAGGCCCTTTTGATCTCGGGCACATATAATGGATTGCCTTTGCTATCAGTTCTTTCCCTGTCCCGCTTTCTCCATAGAGAATTACCGTTGCCTTTGAATCAGCTACACGATGAACTGCCTCGAATACCTCCTGCATCCTGTCTGAAGTGCCGATGATATTGGGAAGGCTGTATCTCCCCTTTAATTCAAGTTTCAGATTTTCTCTTTCTTGCTCCGAGTCTCTATAATGTTTCCAGAGGATTACATACTGTACAATGATGGAGGCTATGATTTCTAAAACCCTGATGTCTTCATCAATCGTTATTGCCCTGTCCTTAAAAATGCGATCAGCGCTCAGGACACCTATGGACTCTCCCTTAAACTTTATGGGAACACACAGGAATGAAATCCCGCTCTTTCTAATCCTCGAACCTGTCTTATTCAGGAATAAGGGATCCTCTCCGACATTAGGTATTACCACAGGAGTACCTTTCTCCAAGACCCTGCCTACAATACCCTCACCTATCTTGTATTTTCCTCTTTCTACCTGTTCTTTCGTGAGGCCATGGGCAGCAACGATTTTTAGCTCTTTTGTATTCTGGTCGAGAAGGAAGATAGATCCTCTTTCCATTTCCAGAAATTCACCAAGGACGTGCATGGTACGGGAAAGATTCTTTTCAAGGTCAAATGAAGAATTCAGAACCTTGCTTACCTCGAGGAGGGCTGAAAGGATACGGTTTTCTCTGACAAGTGATTGGTGCATGGGGGTTATATATTCTCTACCATCTCCCATACACCGCATGGACAGATACCAGCGCAAAAACCACAGCCTATGCATTTATCATCATCAACGACATACTCATATGATCCGTCTTCATGTTCTATCCTGTTTATTG
>VGWY01000184.1 GCA_016873575.1 Nitrospira sp.
ATCAGCCACCTTTTGTTCATATATACCTCCATTTTTACCATAACAATCTTATCTTTCTTTCATCCCTTATTGCTCTTCATCCTCTAATATACTCATGAGAAATGAAAGGTCCTCTTTATCCCTTGGCCTTATTCCCTGTTTTGTTTTTATCATTGTCTGTACATCTGCAATAGGGATACGAATATCTCTGAATTCAAAATATTCTATTTCAGCATTTTCATATGTTATATCACATGCCCTTTTTAATAAGTCTATTGTGATTTCATCTGCTACTCTCACAACCTCATATTTTTTTACATCATCGGGAACAACCTCTTTTACAGCATTATCAGGTAAAAAAGAGAGGGCGTTTTTAATTTTTAAAATATTGTCTTCTGAAGGGTCTACAAGAAAATCAATATCCTCTGTAGCTCTTGGGAAACCATAATAGTTCATGGCAAAGCCACCAATAAGGATATACTTGACACCTTCTTCATTCAGTCTTTTACAAGTAGATACTAAGTCATCTATTGTTGGTGGTCTGGACTTTTTCCCCTCAGCATCTTGTGCCGCCACTTTTCAGCCTCCTCAAAGGTCTTAAATCTAAAAACGCCTCTTGGGATAAAATTCTTATCCTTTCTGAATTCTATTACTAATTGGAAGAATTTATTTAATTCTTCACTAAACCCCTTCACGTATCCTGTCTTTCTTCCTACCATCTTCATTTTAAACCTCACTAAAGCTATTTTCTCTTATAATTGTAATTTTTCCACTGTTCCATTTCCCATGCTTTAGCCTCTTCAAATGTTTTAAATTTATATACACCCCTTCCCTCTCAAGCCTATCCAAATCTTCAAACTTCCTGAATTTAAATACAGGCATCTATATTTCCTTATTTTCTTACCTCATATCCTACTGCCTTTTCTGTCCACAAAGAAGTATCTATCTCAGATAGCTCTTTCATGAGGTCTGTAATTGTTACTTCATCAGCCTTTTTATCTGATAAGAAATCAATCCTTTCTTTTGTTGCCACAACGAGCATTGTTTCTACCGCCCTGCTCAGGCTTTTTGGAGTACGAACTTTTACTTTAAGTCCCATACTTCCCTGTTTTTCATTCGGAAAGATAAATTCATTATCTGGTAATATTTTTTCTGCTTTGAAATACTCATTAGGATAAAGCTTTGTAACCATTCCATCCTGACTTATGTTAAAGATATGGATATAAACATCTGCATTGACCTTTGCCTTTATCTGTATCTCATCATTTTCCTGAAAAACTACTGAGGTGCTTGCCGGAGGCGAACCATATCTATTGACTGACGCCTTTAAAAACTTTAGATTACCTCTTTCTTTACCTTCAAGGGTTTTCACATGAGCCCTTATCTTAGTAAAATAAACTATCTGTTTGCCTTCCAGCTTTATCTCGTCTGTCAAAATTTCTTCTTTTACAATCACCCCCCTCGTGACTGATGCAACAAGGTCGCTGACAAGTTGGTAGTTATAGACAACACTTGACCCATGAACAATTACACCCGATATTTCTTCTATTGCAGCCCGCCGGGCATTGTTTAATGCCTGTGCCCTTGCCTGAGCAGGTGTTGTGTCCTCACCAAGAACAGCCTCACCCTCTTTTTCTATAATCTGGATATTATCCTGTGCAGCACTTATGGGCGAAACAAGATTCAATATTATCAAAACAAGCAACCATCTCATAGAAATTCCTTTAAGCTACCGCAATTTCAGCTTTTGTTTTACTTAAATATGTCAGGATTTCCTGTTCACGTTGTTGAATTTCTAATAAAACAGGTTCCGACATTGCTCTATATTCCTGCTCAGAATGAGTTTTACGAGCTTCTATAAGAATTTTTTGCAGATTAACAATTGCCTTTTGGGCAATAAATAGTTGTTCATCATTTAAAATCATGCAGTTTCACCACGATAATTTCTCTGTCTCCCATAACTTCAGGGGTCTGCTCACGGTTGTATAAAATTCTCGCCTGTTCAGAAACATTTTTGCTGATATGTTTTTCCAGTTCCTTGGCAGTTATCTTTCCGTCATTGTCTATATCTGCCTTACCCCTTAACCCTTGCAGGAAATAATAGGTGAAAAGCCCGTGCTGTTTCTTGTGATACCAGCTTGAGACCTGTTTCCCTGTGGAGGATGTGAATACTACACCATTTTTAACATTCAGCAAAGGATTTGAAATATCAAAGAACACAGGGCTTGCACTTCTTATAACAGGCGTGTCTCCCTCTGATTTACCACTAAAGCAGGCATCTATGACTATCGTAACACTTTTTGCCTTTATCTCCTCCATCTGCTTATAAAGTTCCTTGACTACGCTTATATTTACATCCAAACATTTCAAATATTCTCATCTGTGTTTTCCAGTCTGTAGGAAATATTCTCGGCATCAGGCAACCTGTAAAACATGTTTTTCAAATCCTATAATATCAATATCTGGTTCAATAACATCATCTTTAATCAGAAATCCGCACTCAGCAAGATAATCCTCAAATGTCCCCATTTCTCTCATTTCAGTAAATTGTATTCTAACAACTTCATTAAGATTTTCTTTTGCCTCTTCTATTGTCCTCCCCTGTGCTATGAAATCAAGTTCAGGTATTTTGGCTAAAAACCATTTCCCCTTCTGCCAAAGTTCTATAGTTACCTTTAAATGTTGTTGGTTAGACATCTCACCCCTCCTTCCTCTTAGGCTGGTTAAATTTTATTTCTTAAATCTTTTGCTGATATTTGTTATTGTTACTCCAACTATTTTTTTATCTCTAAGTCTCAGGAATATTCCATTTTCCAGTATATCTGTATCAGTTGCCATTTGAGGCCTTTCTAAACTTACATATAGGACATCTGCTTCGTCGTCAAAATCAAACCACAAGTGTTTTGCTCCAACTTTCTTTATATGAGGCAATGCTTCAAATATCTCTTTTATTGCTGTGGTTGTTGCCATATTATTCTCCTTTTTAAAAGTTTCCTGATTTTTGTAGTAATAAAAGCTGTAATGATAAACCCTTCATTAAGCTCTTTTGATTCTTTATAAATCACGAGAAAAGCCTTTCTTTTAGAGACAAGTTTTATTGCCCAAAGTTCATCTTCATCTCCTTCTAATACCCATGTGGGATTTGCGACAGCCTCTAAAACATCATAATAATATCCTGCCATGTCATCATGGTTTTCTACAATATGTCTCCACCTTTCACTGGTTAATCGAATGGGTATGTCATTGACTGATAATGCAATATTTGTCATTTCTTTCACTTATACCTTAGTTCCACATTCTTCACCCATATTAAAGATTAAGCTAAAGCCTGCGGCTACAAAGACATTATCAAAAAATATCTTGTTTCATCTTCTTACACCTTTTAACTTTTTAAAAATTCCAGCATAAGATGTAATAATTTTGCCTGTAGATGATGAGATGACCTTTATATCGAGTCGCCACTTTCCACCTTCTTTAAATGGGATAAGGGTTCCCGTGACAATAACATCTGCACCATTGTTTACAATACTAA
Source organism: Nitrospira sp. (assembly GCA_016873575.1). Lineage (GTDB taxonomy): Bacteria > Nitrospirota > Thermodesulfovibrionia > Thermodesulfovibrionales > SM23-35 > VGWY01. The sequence continues at coordinate 3,512 of VGWY01000184.1, forward strand.
AATTCGTTTTACCAAAAATTCCCAATTGTCTCGAAAATTCATCTGACATCTTTTCCCCTGTTGCTGAAGGTTTGCCTTTAAAGTCAGTGAAATCCACAACTTTTACGGTTTTTATGTCCCTCTTTATTATCTCTGAGGATATGATTTTGGCAATACGGTTTAGTTTCTGGACATGTGTTTTAGTAAGTTGAGGATTTACTTTTTGACTTATTTCGGATGAAACAAATCCCCCCCTCCCCCCTTTACTAAAGGGGGGTGAGGGGGGATTATCGGAACAAAAGGACGGTGTTGTAAATAGTGATAATAAAAAAAGACAAACAAGTATTCGTATCCCCTGTCCCATTTACGGCTCACCATAATTACAGCCTAATTTTTTAAAGTCATTCTTATCAAAGGTTAAAATGGAGCAGTCTTTAGTCTTAGAAAGCACTGCAAGGAAAATGTCCTGTATGTCCAATGAATGCCGAGCATACAATCGAAGGCTCTCCGAGAATATTTCCTTGTTTAAAATTGTTTTTACTCCTTTATAGTTAATAATTTTTGAAAACTTTTCTGTTATTTCCTGGCGGGGAATATGATAAACCTTATTCAGCACCCAGACGACTTCAGCGAAAACAATCTCGGTTATAAGTGCCTCTTCTTTATCAAGTTCAAGTCTTTGAACAAAGGCCTTTGCTTTCCTAAACTGTTCTTCGTCGTCCTCAAGAAAGAACCTCAGGATAATATTTGCATCAATGATTTTTCCTGGCAATTTCATGGGCAACCATTTCTGTGGCTTTATCTATGGCTTTATTTATAGGAATTTTTTTTCTTGATACATACTTTTTAAAGCACCCTGCAAGTTTTTCTGAAGATAGTTCAGGCTTCTTTATAATACCCTCTTCATCTTTTGCCTCAATCAATATTAACTCCTTGACCTTAAGCCTCTCTCTTAATTTTTTGGGTAATATTACCTGTCCCTTTGGTGAAACTTTCAGTATATATTCCATAAGTTAAACCTTTTAAATAGTTTTACTTTTTAATATAGATAATCTCTGAAAGAAAGTCAACTCACTCAGCCATTCCTTTTATCTTAAAAACAAAATCATAGTTCAATATATCTTCCCACATATATCCTTTTATTGTTGAGCGTGTATCATCACTGTCACCATAAGGGTTCCCCGGAATATAAAACCAGTTTACTATTGTCTCTCCTGAATGTCTGAGGATTATCCAGTATTTGCCGGACTTTAGGACAGGCATTGGCTCATTGCCCTTTGCAAAAATGAAATCGATCCAATAATAACCAGGACGAAACCGTATATCACTAATGTAAACAGGAAGCGACCTTTCACCACTGAAACCCGGCTTCCCCTCTTCATCCTTAACTATGTCAATGTAGAGGCTGCCATCCCCTCCGAATTTTCGCATAGCAAGCGAGATGCCATGGAGTGTGAGCATG
>VGWY01000185.1 GCA_016873575.1 Nitrospira sp.
GACATGCCAAAAGGTGGGGAATTATCCTGATCCCAAGTGGGGAATTATTCTGAAACTAACTGGGGAATTCTTTTGGAACTAAGTGGGGATTTTCGCTGAAACTCGACAGCTGTCTGAGATGCGTCTTCTGCTGGTCATGGAGAGAAGTCGTAAGGCCGGAAGAATATGGGAAATATTACACCCCTGAAGATGTTGCAAGCAGACTTGTCAGTATCGCAAAAAAGAAAAAATTGCATCAGTTGAGAATAAGCGGTAATGAACCAACAATATGCAGAGAACATCTCATTAGGGTACTCGAATTAATCCCAAAAGACTATCTATTCATTCTTGAAACAAATGGAATATTGATAGGAAGTGACCCGTCCTATGCGGAGGAATTATCGAGGTTTCCAAATCTTTATGTGAGGGTAAGTCTCAAGGGTACATGTGAGGAGGAGTTCTCAAATCTTACAGGGGCAGCACCCAAGGGGTTCCAACTTCAGATTAAAGCCCTCGAAAATCTCTTGAAATACGGGGTAAATGCTCATCCTGCTTGCATGATAAGCTTTAGTGCAGTTGAAAATATCAGGGCTTTAAGAAAGAGATTGAATGTACTAAACCCTTCATTTGAAGATTTTGAGGTAGAGGAGCTTATCCTCTATCCATCAGTTGAAGGAAGGCTGAGGAAGCTAAAAATAAACTATATAACTGGACATAGACCCGAAAACATACCCACTGAGCAGATATGAAGAAAATTTACAATTTCATAGTGAAGCTTTTGTTTCTTTCACCTACAATCAGAGAATTTCAAGCGATCTGAAATCTTATTTAATCCTTCATCTAAGTCGCGTCCTTTGCATTATTCATTTAGTGCACATTTCCTTTGGAAAGTTTGATATTTTCCGACTTTACCACAATGAATATTTCAAGTTGAACTTGTTACTTGGCAATTACCTTAATCTACTTAGGGCTCACATGTTGCCCGAAGTTTCGTATCATCTGCTCTACAAAACTTTTCACTTCCTGAAGCGAAAACATGTGATTATCAAAAGAAACCGCAGACAGGATGATCACATCGTGCACCTTTTCAAATTCCAAAACATACGTCTTATGCATCTCTGTAACGGGATCTTTGAACCCTGTTCTCAGAATCCAAAGGGTATCGCTTTTTTTCTCCCATGATTTATCTGTTTGTATTCCCATTAAGAACTCTACTAGCCTTATTGACAAATGGGAAATTCCTGTTTCTGTCTTGATAACAACAGTGCTGTTCATGAAATCTGAAGGGGGTCCGAACAAGCTGAGTTGAGTTGCCCACGATGATGTAACAAAGAATAAAATACCGATTACCATAATCATCTTCCCCGGCAGAGCGGACATAAGCATTCTCCTGTGCAACATACAGTATTTCATAGATATCCTCCAAAGAAAGGAATCACTCTTGAAGTTCCCTCTCACAGTTCAATCCTCGTCATTACTCCATGGAGTTTATGAGAAGGCAGTTTATAAAATTGGACAAAGTTGGGGGTCAATCGTTTAATACTGGAAAAGATTCTCCAGATGATATTTTCTGTCACAATATCTTCAATCCCATAAAAAATTGTTTTCTCATCTATGCCCGCTTCTTTCAATATCTCCTCTATATCAGGGAATTCCATGTATCCGACTTGTATCTCGAAGACTCTCAGTCCTGGCGCAAGATCCTGGGTGAAGAATCCGGTCACTCCAAACGGATCGACACGCTTCACTATTGAAACAATAATATTATCTTCATAAATAATACTGTTAATAAACATACTGCGTGTGATATACGGTGGAATCTCTTTTGCGTCTTTCAAAAAATAAAGGGCAGTTCCTTTAATTCTGTTCGTCCTTTTATATGCGACATCGTATCTTTCGAGAAATTGATCAATAAATATAGGCTTCAATGCCTGGTAGAGCTTTCTTTGTCCTCTTGTATAAATCAGGATTACTGCGAGGGGGAATGCTCCGATAATGAGGGACCAATAGCCACCATGAGGTATTTTATAAATATTGGAGAAGAGGAATGCTAAATCTACAAAAGTTACAAACAGTGAAAGCATAGCCTTCCCCATGCTGTTCCTTTTATAAAAAATCCATGTCATCATTATGCCGGTGAGTGTCATGGTTCCCGTAACAGCCAGGCCGTACGCATAGGCAAGACGGTGGGATTCCCGGAACTCAACCATAATGAAAAGCACAGATGCAAGAAGAAACCAGTTTACAGAACCTATATATATCTGTGACCTCAATTCTGTTGAGGTGTAATCGATTTTAAAAAGAGGCATGATATGAGTTGTAATCCCCTGATAGACAATTGAGAACATTCCGCTGACCATGGCCTGTGACGCAATAACCGTCGCAAGAATGCTGAGGACGAGAAAGGGGATATAGAGGAAGTGTACCTGGCGAAAGATCATGCCGAAAAGTACATTTGTTGTATCCGGATGCTGAATGAGAAACGCTCCTTGTCCGAGATAATTCAACAGAAGGGTGACAAAAACAAAAGACCAGGCTCTGATGATAGGTTTCCTGCCTAAGTGTCCCATATCAGCATAGAGTGCTTCTCCACCTGTTGCGCAGAGAATGACTTCCGATAGTACAAAGAAACCAACTATGCCATTCTCAAGAATGAAATGGAAAGCATAATAAGGGTTTATTGCATTTATGACTGCTGGAAAGGTGCTTATTGATATAATTCCTGAAAGTATCAGGGAAAAAAACCATACAATCATCAATGGTCCGAATGCTCCGGCCACCTTTTCGGTTCCCTTTCTCTGAAAAATAAACAACAGTATTGCAATGAATGCTGCTATGAGAATCAGGATTTCTTGTCTGATATTTTCAAGTGCCGGTATCATTAATGATCCTTCAACCGCACTAAGAATACTTATTGATGGGGTGATTACCCCATCACCAATGAGGAGTGATATCCCTATGAAAGAAAGGAACGTAACAAGTGAAACCTGCCGCCCTGATTTTAACAAAGGGACAAGGATTTCTTTTAAAACTATTGTGCCGCCTTCACCCCTTTTCCCAAGACTCATGGCGAGCCAGGCATATTCTATGTTCACGAGTATGATTAATGTCCAGACAATGAGGGATAAAACTCCGATGACATTATATTCAGTGGGTTTGATCAGAAGAAAAATGACCGTGAGTGTATATATAGGGCTCGTCCCGATATCACCGAACACAAGCCCGAGGGATTTGATAATCCCCTTGACAGGAGATTCCCTGTTCAACATAACTCCTCCTAAAGGGGCAAAGGAGGAGCAATAAAAAACCGCTGGCAAGGCAGCGGTTTCATTCTCTGTCCATTGCCCTTCCACATGCCTACGAGGTTAGCTGTCGGGCTCGGGTTTGGAAGTACCCTATTCCCGGTAATCCCGGGAAATGCGCCCCATGTTCTGGGTCCCCCGTATCCATTCTATGAATGGACTTCGGCTGCTATTTGTTTTTTACATTACTCCCTGCAAAATGAATTGTCAAGATGATTTTATTTTGGAGTTTCCTGAGTTTTTGAGTACCAATTCATGCAATTTCTTGACAGGCAACGCTTTGTGTGAAAAAGGAAGTGGAAATAACGAAATTATTTCAGAACATTTCCATTACAGTCTCCAACAGAAGCATACAGAAGGATTGCTTCGTCACTTTGTTCCTCGCAATGACAGGGAAATGGCATCATTGCTTGATTTGTCATTGCGAGCAGAGCGAAGCAATCTCATGTTTGATAATGCTCGGGTTACTCTTGAATATAAAAAAGACTTTATGTAGGGGATTGTTCATGAAAAACTCAGGAAACTCCAGGATTTTATTGACTTTTCATTTGCATACGGAATATGCATTTTAGGGGATTTTCAACATGTTTCTGTTTCATCGAAAAATCCACAAGTTTTATAATTTTGACTTGTGAGGACTCCTATGTGTACTGTTGTTCTCTAAGGGAACTCCCAGAGGCGTTTGTAACAGGAAGAAATCATAGCGTTTTATTGACTCAATTTACTGCCCTTTTACCTACCTTGATCCCAGAATAGGCACACTCAATTACTGCGTACTATTCAAGCACTCTGGATAAATCAATGTAATTACTTAAATCTGAGAAGGTTTTTACATGTTTGCTAACAGCTCCTGTTAGTTTTTGACATTTCTCTCAGTTTCAACGACTTATATTTCTGGGCGAATCTCAAAACTCCAGAAACTAAGGAAAAAGATTGATCATAAACCTGAAGTTTTGAGATCGTGCTACTCATCATAACCCGCCAGCAGGTTTTAGAGAGGATTTCTGGCAAGAAAGGATAAAGATATAGGTTCAGCAAATAAAATGCAAAATAGAGCATGTTATCTGCCAGGGTGCGACAGTAGATTCAAGCCGAAAAATAAGCTACACAAGTTTTGCTCAAGGGAGTGTAAGAAGGAATGGGAAAGGAGGCTATATAGGGCAAGTAAAGTCTTTGGTGAAATATTATTGGACGACAACAATAATTAATTTTTTTAAATTATTTCCAATATGATAAATAATTGAAACACAATAATCTTATAAGATATTTTCTTAATATAAGGGGACTAAATTGGCAATACCAATAGAAATAGATATTAATCCACGCTGGTTATCGCTATCCCAGGCCTGCAAATATGCTTATATGTCAGATAAGACCCTTATGCGTTACATCAAGTCAGAACAAATCTACGGCTCTAAAAAAGGCGGTAAGTGGTATAGACAAGAACGGTATAGATAGATTTATGGAATCAGACAATCTTCATATAGAGGAAACAGTTGCAAGACTGAAAGAGGTAGTTTTATAATGACCGAAATGAGGCTCTGGCAACACAGAAGAGCCTGTTGCACAAACGTTAATTTGTCACCCTGAACTCGTTTCAGGGTCTCATAACATATTGATTTTATTAGATGCTGAAACAAGTTCAGCATGACATTTAGTAACATTT
>VGWY01000186.1 GCA_016873575.1 Nitrospira sp.
AAGTGTTGAAGATGGGATAAGGCTTTTCATAGCTGATGGCGGTCTTGAAAAGGCACAGGATAGAGAGATAGAGAAAACTAAAACAGAACTTAGAGAGCTTGCTACAAGGGTTGAACAAACAGCTTTTACCCACAAGCTCATACATTTCTGGAATTTCAAGCGGTGGCTTTTCGGTGGATAGCCTGTAAAAGAGTCTCCGTAGCAGTTTTTAAATCAGCCTTCATCCTGTACCCAGCAGCATTTTTGTGCCCCCCGCCATCAAAAAGAGCAGCAATCTTTGCAACATTCATGTCCCCCTTTGAGCGGAGACTGACTTTCCAATAATTGTTGTCCAGTTCCCTGAAAAGTGCTGTTACCTTAATATCCTTCATCATTCGTGGAAAGTTAGGAAAATTTTCCGTATCTGCAGGTTCAGCACCTGTCTTTTGATACATTTCTTGTGTAACAAAGATTATAGCAACATCATCCCGTATCTTAAGGGTATTGAGGGCTGCTATCAGTAAAGCAAATCTTCCTCGAGACCAGGTCTCGTAGAGATTATGTGAAATATACGCAGGGTTTGCTCCTGCCTCTATCAGTTCGGCACTGACCTGTAAAACTTCAGCAGTTGTGTTGTTATATCTGAATGTCCCTGTATCAATCGCAATAGCGCAATAGAGATTGATTGCGATTTCTTTTGTTATCGGTATCCCTAATGCTTTTATGAGATAAAATAACATGAGACCTGTAGCTGCTGCGTCTGGCTCTACCCACTTTATGTCACCGAAATCCTTTTCAGTTTCATGATGGTCAATAACAGCAGAATACCTAAATTTTGTCCCTTCAATCCCTGCCCGTTCTGGAGTATTACAATCAAGGAGAATTAAATTTGAGATTTGATCCCGAAACAAGTTCGGGATGAGATTTGAGATTGAGTTTATAATCCTCTCATGCCCTGGCAAAAACCGGTAGAATGCAGGGATGCTATCACGGTCATAGACAACAGTATGTTTCCCCAGGGTTTCGAGTGCTATGGAAAGGGCAAGAGCAGAACCAAATGCATCGCCATCAGGATTAATATGGGTCGCTATAAAGAATGTATCTTTTTCCTTCAGGAATGAGAGGAGATTTTCAGGAACCTTCACTTTTTCTTTTGATCTCATCGAGAAGTTTGTCTATCCTAATTCCGTATTCGATAGATGTATCAATTCTGAACTCGATATTCGGTATGAATTTCATCCTGAGCCTTTTTGATAATTCTGAACGTATAAAGCTCGTTGCGGAATTTAAAATCTCAAGGGTGGTATCTTTGTCTTCATCTTTGAAGATGCTTAGATAAACCCGTGCAAACTTAATATCATCTGTTACATCAACGCCGGTGATTGTTATAAATCCGATCCTGGGATCTTTCAGCCGATGGAAAACGATATCTGCTATCTCTTCCCTGAGGAGATCACCGACCCTCTTGGAACGTTTATAAGGAAGCATAATTACCTTCGTGATGCGCTATGCGTGATGCGTGATGGGTCTTTACATTTTGTTCATTACGCATTACGGGTTACGCTTTGCCTTCTATAGTTTTGCTGCTATCTTTTCGATTATATAGTTCTCGAGTATATCTCCAACCTTTAGATCATTGAAGTTTTCTATCATGATGCCACATTCATAGCCTGTCTGTACTTCTCTTACATCCTCCTTAAATCTTTTTAAGGAAGCAATCTTCCCATCATAGATAATAATGCTATCTCTGGTGACCCTTATCCCATCACTTGCCCGGCTCATAAAACCGTCAATTACATAACATCCAGCAACTGTTCCAATCCTTGATATCGGAAATAATTGACGCACCTCTGCCCTGCCAAGGGTCTTTTCTTTGAGGGTAGGTTCAAGAAGGCCCTCAAGTGCTTTTCTGACATCTTCTATTGCTTCGTATATTACAGTATAAAGCCTGATATCAACGCCTTCTTTCTCTGCTGTGTGGGCTGCTGTAAGCTCAGGCCTGACATTGAAACCTATAATAATAGCATTCGATGCGGATGCAAGCATAACGTCTGAATCATTGATACCACCAACAGATGAGTGAATTACCTTTACCTTCACCTGTGGGTGGGTGATATTTTCAAAGGCATCCTTCATTGCCTCAACAGATCCCTGAACATCACCTTTAATGATAATATTAAGTTCCCTTATTTCCCCCTCTTTGATCTTTGCATACAGCTCGTCGAGTGTCAGTTTGCTGGTCTTTGCAATATAAGCAAGCCTTTGTTTCTGCTGTCGTGTAAGTGCTATCTGTCTTGCCCTCTTTTCATCCTCAACCATTACAAAAATATCTCCTGCTGACGGGACTTCGGGGAATCCGATTACCTCAACAGGTGTTGATGGACCTGCCTCGACTATCCTTCTGCCGGTATCATCACTTAATGCCCGCACCTTTCCTGCATGAATGCCTGCGAGGAATGCATCTCCAATTCTGAGGGTGCCAGATTGCACAAGAACGGTTGCAACAGGACCCCTTCCTTTATCAAGCTTTGCCTCTATAATGGTTCCCCGTGCCTTCGTATCAGGATTTGCCTTCAGTTCCATGATGTCGGCCTGCAGGAGAATCATTTCAAGAAGAGTTTCTATACCGATGTCTTTTTTTGCAGAAACTTCAACAAAGATGTTCTGACCACCCCATTCCTCCGAGATTATCCCACGCTCTGAAAGTTCATTTTTTACCTTTGAAGGATTTGCCTCTAACTTGTCAATCTTGTTTATTGCTACGACAATGGGGACATTTGCAGCCTTTGCATGATTGATTGCTTCAATAGTCTGAGGCATGACACCATCGTCAGCAGCAACAACGAGGACAACGATATCTGTAACCTTTGCCCCCCTTGCCCTCATCGCGGTAAATGCCTCGTGACCAGGGGTATCGAGAAATACAATATCCTTTCCTTTCAGGTTTACTTTATAAGCACCGATATGCTGTGTGATACCGCCAGCTTCGGTCTCAGTAACCTTTGTCTTCCTTATGGCATCGAGGAGCGATGTCTTTCCATGGTCTACGTGTCCCATGATGGTTATCACAGGTGGACGTGGTAATAATGTACTTGAATCTTCAGGTGCCTCAAAAAAAACCGTATCCTCTTCAATAGGTGCAATTTCGAGTTTGACTTCAAACCCATCGGCAACCAAAAGAGCCGCATCAGGGTCAACAGGCTGGTTTATTGTCGGCATATATCCTAATTCCATAAACTTCTTGATAACATCAGGAAGTTTCACACCTATAAGTTCTGCGAATTCTTTGACCGTTGTCCCTTCACGAAGTTTAATTGTCTTTTTCCGGGGGATAACGAGCTGCAACGGAGATTTCCGTTCTTCTTTCTGAAATGGCCTGATTTTTTCAAACTTCTTTACCGATTTTTGATCGTGCCATCTTTTTGGTTCAATCTTCTTTATCGTCTGAAACGCCCTTTGCATCCCTGGTTTTGCCCTGAATTTTTCTATCTTTTCTACCTCTATTTCCTTTTTGAATCTATCCGGAACCTTTAATTCTTCCTCCTCAGTAACCACTGATACCTCTCTTTTTTCTTCTTCAGGAAGTCGGTCCCTCTCTGATAAAGATATTTCGAGCCCTTCAGGTTTCTCTAATTCTTGTGCAACTGGGAGGCTAGGAGGTTCTTCAGGAACTCCCTTTTCCTCTGGAGGGGCTTCTTTGACTGGTTTCTCAGAGCCTTTGAGAATCTTGTCTTCTATCGTTTTGGCGACTTCAGGCTCAATACTTGAAGAATGTGTCTTACCTTCAATACCAATCTTTAAAAGCTCGGTAATGATGAACCTGCTATTTACTCCTAATTTTTTTGCCAGTTCATAAATTCGGACTTTTGGCATGTATTGTTAACCTCAATTTTTCTATAAACCGTAATGGATATTTTTATAATAGCGGGACAAGAATGTCCCGCCTATCGTGATGGGTAAAATGCCGATTCCAACCGATAGGCGGGGTTTTCTAACCCCGCTAACATTTGTTACTCTTGTAACATCAATAGTAAAATGTTATCATAAAAAACTTTTTAATGCAATGAGTGAACCCCGTTAGAAAGCTCGACTATTTAGAAGAAATATTTCTATCGGATTTCGCTATGTATTTTTACCCAGTCAAAAGGGCGGAGCTTTTTTATAACGGGGTGAAGGAGGTGAAGAAAGTGGCAAGTTGTGCTCTGTGTGGGAAAGAGAGAGTAACCGGCAATAATGTCAGTCACGCGAATAATAAGACAAAAAAGTGGATAATGCCTAATCTCCAGAGGATGCGCATCATTACGAAGAACGGAGCGAAGAGGCAGTATGTATGCACGGGCTGTCTTCGTTCAGGAAGAGTGAAAAAGGTTGTTGAGTGAAAACGGCAGGTTCTTTGCTGATACCTCTTATCAGGGAGCTCGGGATTGAAGACGGAGTTCGACTCGCCGAGATTAAAAAAAACTGGTTCGATTTATTTCATGAGCCCCTTTCGCACCATATGGCACCATGTACGCTATCAGGTGTGGAAATCCTTCTTCACGTTGATTCCCCTGTCTGGCTTCAAGAACTGAATTTCTACAAAGATGATATCATAAAAAAGCTGAGCCCTTATGGAGTTCAAAGGGTACGATTCAAGCTCGGCAGGGTCTCAACAACGATAAAGTCAGAAGTCAGAAGTCAGAAGTCAGGAGTTGAACAACTTACAACTGATGAACTCTCTTTTATAGATGAGACCGTCTCTCAAATAAAGGATGAGGAACTGAGAGAAGCAATCAGAAAAGCAATGCAAACATCCATCCTTACAGGAAAAGATAGAAACAGTAGCCGCAACCCTTAGGCCCATCTTCAACACTTGCAAAAAAATAATCAAGTAATAACAATGAGTTACAGCGACATAAAAAGGGCGTGGCACTACAATATCCATTTTACTGGGCAGTGGTGTTTTACGATTAAACCTTCTTTTTC
>VGWY01000187.1 GCA_016873575.1 Nitrospira sp.
TTACCATTCTTCATGGCTATACTCCTTTCTTTAAAAGTTGGTTTTACCAACTTGCGATCTTTCAAGAAAGAGTATAGCCTTTTTCTGACTACTACTTCCTTCCCCTTAATATAGCAAGCTCTCCCATCAAGGGAGAGGGAACATTCTGGAAATCCTATGTCTATTTTTCGGACATAAACAGCAATTCGACAAATTTTGACTTTTATGTAACTATAATGATATGGGATCCAAGGATAAATGGATCATTGAAACAGTGGAGAAAGGGGATGTTGGCAAATATGCATCCCTTGTTCTTGAGTCAAAAGAGAAGGTTCATATAGCCTATTATGATTATCTCAATGGTGATCTAAAACATGCAAGAAGCGGACCTAATGGCTGGATAATAGAAACGGTAGATCAGGAAGGAAATGTAGGTCAATATCTATCATTAGCAAAAGGTGAAGGAGGAAAAATTTATATCAGCTACAGGGATCAGGGTAAGAATCAATTAAAAATGGCAGCATTTGATGGGAACAGATGGACAATTGATGTTGTAGATAACGAGCCATTCGCAAGTATTGATACCTCAATATGTGTTGACACTCTGGGAAGGGTCTATATCAGCTATTATAATTTTAATAAAGGTTATCTTAAGCTTGCTGTTAAGGATAGGGAGCAATGGAAAATAGAGATAGTAGATGACGGACAGAATCAATCGAATGCTGTCGGAGGATTTTCTTCTGTCAAGGTGGATTCTGGCGGTCGTATTCAAATCAGTTACACAGATATTGAAAACGGCTTCTTAAAATATGCAATTAAAGAAAATAATACCTGGAAGATCGAAGTTGCCGATGACAATGGATTTGTGGGCAATTTTACCTCCCTTGCCCTTGATAAAGAGGGGAATCCTTACATAAGTTATACGATTGATAAAAGACCAAATAAACCTGACCTTTGGCTTGCGAAAAAGGTTGGAGGTGAATGGAAAGTCGAAATCGTTGACACTGCAGATATTGTAGGGCAGTTTAATTCCATAGAGGTAGATCCACATTCCAATATCTACATAAGTTATTCGGCCGGGAGGAGACTGAAAGTAGCAAAGAACATCCAGGGTCTCTGGGGCTTTGAACTCGTTGACCCTGATGCTACCACAGTACAGTATACTTCTCTTACCATAGATACAGATGGGATGCCTCATATCGCATATCATGATAAGGACAGAGCCATCAAATATGCTCAAAGGAGGGCAACCATATGGGATTAATTAATGGCAAAAAGATATATTTATTAGCTGAGTTAAACCCCGTTAGAGAATAATATTTTCTAACGGGGTAAAGTGTGCTAAATTTAGTCATGCACTTCAAGAGTTCGATTGAGTACAAAATCGCATTGGCTTATCAGCTTCAAGCGAACTTTGGTCAGGACTTGCTTCAGGATAAGGAGATCCGGGGTCTACTGCTCCAGCTAAATCAAAATATTGAGGCAACATGGAAGGAGATGGTCTCCAGCGGGGTAGTGAGAGAATGCAGGGATTGCGCAGTAAAAGAAGGAAGTTGTTGCGGGACAGGCATGGAGAATAGCTATGACGAGGTACTATTGTTGATAAACCTCCTGATAGGGAGAACCCTTCCCAGACAGGCGTATGATACCACTTCTTGTTACTTCCTTGGAGAGAATGGATGTCTGCTCAGGGCTCGTGAGGTAATCTGCGTTAATTATCTCTGCCAGAGAATATCCAGAAGTATTCAGAAAGAGAAACTCATCCATCTGCAAAGGATCGCAGGTGAGGAACTTAATACCCTTTTTATGCTCGAGCAACATATTAAAAAAAGATTAAAAGGCAGGGGTTTACTTTAGGTTAATTACTGTTTTCCCCTCTTTGCCTGCAGGAGCTTATCCATTTCCTTATCTTTGAGTTTCAAGGTATCTTCCCCAAATAGATTGGATCTTACCCATCTATAGCCAAAGTTTAAGAGTTCTTCTTCATCTTCTTTTATCTTTTCGATACCCTCTTTCTCGATATCATAAATATCAAAAAACCTCGTTTCAAAGATGAATCTCTTGAACTCATCCATGTCGTAACATGCCTTATAAAGCATCTTCGCTTTTCCTGAATCAAGCTTATTCCCCTTCTGAAAATAATCATGGAAGGTAACTGCCTTGTATGATTCATTCATTTTATCATAGATATCAATCCCCTGATCCTTTTTCCACTCTTTTACTGTCCACTCTTTTCCCTCTTTAAATCCAAGGCATGAGGGCTTTCCCTCTATCAAAAACCCTTCTTCCTTCGAGGAAGCCGGGAATATGGGATACATCCTGCATGACCATGGCCTGTCCTGGTATATCCCGCACCCATCTGACAAAACAAAAGGGCAGCTTTTATTTTCATCCTCTATCATCTTAAGCACCACCAAAGGCAATCCCTCTTCTCCTAAAAGCGCGATGGTATATCTCTCTAAGAACTCCCCAGAAGATAATCCGATACCCCTTCTCATTCTCAGGACATCGTAAGGTGTAAGAAAGATATTTACATCATTACAGCAGGTGTTAAAACAGGAAAGACCTTTGTGACATGAGAATTTGAATTTGTCATACAAGGAGAGCCTTTGGTGTTTTTCGGTATATTCTTCATTCATAAACTATTCTCTACTATTATAATCTAATACAACTTTCGCAGAACCAATGCTGACGTAGTATTGTCATTCCCGCCCTCTTGTCATTCCCCGACTCGATCGGGGAATCCAGAGGGCAGGCTCCAGCGGGAATCCAGACGCCGTCCCTGCCCCGTATCAAGTACGGAATAAACTCCAGCAGGGAGCTATTAAGGAAATAGGTTCCCGTTTTCACGGGAAATCCTGGATTCCGTGTCAAGCACGGAATGACGACTAAATAACAACTGCGAAAGTTGTAATCTAATAAAATTTGGGGCGACCTGAAAGGTCGCCCCAAAATTAAATATCTCTCAGGACTATTAGCTTAAATGATAGGGATCATTGGCCTTTCGATTACCTTCCATTCCTTCTTATCTACATCATACTTCACATTTATAAAGTGCCTCTGACCCTCATCCAGTTTCAGGTAATCCGTCTTGTAGTAATATCCAGGCCATCTTGACTCCTTCCTTGCCAGCCTTGTCCTTGCACATGCCTCGCCAACCCAATATCTGTGTATTGCCTCCCATGCCCTCATTAGCTCATGGAGGTTCTTTGCACCAATCTTCTCTGTATCCTCTCCGCAGAACGCTAACTTCCAGAGGCCGGTCTCAAGCAGCTTGTCAGATGTCCCATAGAGAGTCTCCCATCCACCTGCATATTCTCCCATTATCTTCTGTAACCTGAACAGGAAATTGTGCGGGGAGGTATAGTTAGGATTCACATCAGGCGATGTTGTAAATTCTTTCTTCTCCTCATAAAGGGCAAGCGGTCTCAATGCCGTTTCCTTGAGTTTCTTTATTGTGTCATCTGATACAGTTGGTGTGTAGCCCTTCTGGTCATTGACGAACCTAACCACTGCCTTTGCAGCGATCCTTCCCTGAACATGTGCGCCGCTTGAGAACTTATGTGCAGATGCACCTACCCCACAACCTGCTGTGAATAGACCCATGACAGTGGTCATACAGTTATACTGGGCAGGGAATGCATCCTTGTATTCTGCTGGCATAAGGTCCTCAGCACCACAGCACCAAGCACCAGAAGAGCAGGCATGTGAACCTATGAAGACAGAATCTGACAACTGAAGCTCCATAGGTTTCTCAAGGGGGTCAACATTATGGGAAGCCCAGTTTGTTGCACCTGCGATTGTCATGTCGAGGAAGTCCTCCCATGCCTCGCTTTCATACTCTTTTATCTTCTTCTTCAGCTCCTTTGGATCTGTTATCTCCTTCTGAAACCTTTCCACCACCCTGTTTGTGTGCATCCAGAATGGTGGTGCCTTACCTTCCTTCGTTGCGAGTATCATCTCATAGTTTCTAACAGGAGTCGGACAGGGCTTCGCCTTTGAATAGGGCGCCCACTTGTCTGTCTCGGACCCATACGCACCAACGTATGCCCCGTCATAGGCATCTGTTGCAGGTGTCTTAAAGAGCAGGAAGAATGTGCCAACAGGACCATATGAGTCCTTGAACCTTGGAGGAACAAAGGTATTATCCATTTGTGTAAGCTCACCACCTGCCAGAAGAGTAAGGGCATAAGTCGAACCTCCTAACCATGGCGGCATCCATGACCTCCCAAAGCCTTCAGCCTGAGACCTTGGCCTGAATACATGGACTGCACCACCCAGAATACAGAGGGTTACCTTTGCCTTAAACGCATAGAATTTGTCTTCCCTGACGCTAAAACCTACTGCACCAGCTACCCTGTTTGGCTCTTTCTCATCCTTAAGAAGATGTGTAATGTAAACCCTCTCAATTAGCTGTCCTTTATCACCAAGGGCACCTATAGCGTTCTTTGCTGCTTCTGCCACGATAATCTTGTAGCTTTCGCCAGATATCATCACCTGCCATTCACCTGATTTTCTAAGATTCCCTGCCTCATCCTTCCATATAGGAAGTCCCCATTTCTCAAAGAGTCTGACGGTTCCATCCACATGTCTTCCAACATCATAAACGATGTCCTGTCTTGCTAAACCCATCTGGTCATTCGTCACATACTCAGTATACCTTTCCGGCATACGGGAATTCTCGGTCACCTTTCCATCCATTCCCATATATGTATTAATAGCAGAAAGTCCCATGGCAACAGGGCCACTACGGTCAACAGCAGCCTTATCTACCCATGTTACCTTTAAACCCAGTGGCTTTGCCCAGTATGCAACCTCTACTGCAGCACCACAGCCTGCCATTCCTCCACCAAGTAGCAATATATCGGAATCAACAACTTCTGTTGCAAATTCTTTCATTTTTTCACCTCCTTATTATTTCTTTATTATTTCTTTG
>VGWY01000188.1 GCA_016873575.1 Nitrospira sp.
GTTTGTAATAAATAAAAGAGATATTTGTTCTTATTCTCAGTGTCTCTGTGCCTCAGTGGTTAAAGTTCTCTTTCAATATAAATACGAAAGAGGGAAAATTATCATTTATCAATGCAAAATTATCATTTACCAAGGAGAGCATAAAGTAAGGGCACATTGTATGTCATTCCCGCTTGTCGTTCCAGCTTGTCTGGAATCTTTCTTAAGAGAATGATTCCGAACAAGTCGGAATGACGGAATAGGTGAGAACGATTCCGAACAAGTCGGAAAGGATTGCGGACAAGCCACAATGACAGAAATCATTAACAAGATGTGGTTTTACCTATGGTCTTCTCAGTAACATGTAACCTGATAATTGTTCATTGGTAATTTTAACCTGAAATTTAAATGCGCATAGTCTTCTTTGGTACACCTTCATTTGCCGTCCCATCATTGAGTGCACTCCTTCAATCAGGAGAAGATATCAGTGCAGTTGTCACCCAGACTGACAAAAGAAAAGGAAGAAATCGTACCCTCTCCCCTCCCCCTGTAAAGGAATTTTCTCTTGAGAGGGGGATAAGAATTTTACAGCCAATAAATATCAAAGACCCTCTCTTTTTGAGTGAACTTTCAGCAATACAACCGGAAGCCATCGTTGTTGTTGCATATGGCAAGATTTTGCCTGTAGAGATTCTCCAACTTCCCCTTTTGGGCTGTATCAATGTACATGCCTCTCTACTACCAAAATACAGAGGTGCTGCTCCTATCCAGTGGGCAATAATCAGCGGGGAAAAAAAGAGCGGGATAACAACAATGCTGATGGATGAAGGACTTGACACAGGGGATATACTCTTGCAGGAAGAAACTGACATAGCCAAAGATGATAATGCAGAAACTCTTGGTAAAAAACTCTCAGAGCTGGGGGCATTCTTATTGATAAAAACTCTCAAAGGCATAAAGAAAGGTTCCGTTCATCCAATCCCTCAACGGGGGATTCCAAGTTATGCCCCTTCTCTCAAAAAAGATGATGGAAAGATTGATTGGTCAAAGGCCGCACACGAAATATTTAATCTGATTAGAGGGGTGTATCCATGGCCCGGTGCCTATTGTTATTTCAATAAAGAAAGGATTAAAATTAACCATGTTAAAGTGATTCAGGGCTCCGGTCTGCCATACAGGATTGAGAAAGCAGGGGCAGGAGAGCTGCTTATTGGTACAGGTGATGGTCTCATTTCGATCGTGGAGATCCAGCCAGAGGGTAAAAAGCCGATGTCTGCAACAGCCTTTCTCCAGGGAAGGCGATTAAAAGAAGGGACTTTTTTTGATAAGCCTTAGATGGCTTAGAGGGTTTACACTGAAAGTTTTATATCCCCTTCTTATGCTCGTTGGAGCTTTTCTCAAAAACAAGAAGGAAGATTATCAGCGGCTCATTATTCATCTGAATAATAAACTCGTTCAAAAAGAACGCAATAAAATACATAAAATCCTGCTTCTACTTCCGCATTGCTTACAGATAAACGAATGCGATATCAGGCTAACCTACAATATTTACAATTGTAAAAATTGTGGCAGATGTAAAATAAGCAACCTGATTCAGATTGCAGATGAAAATCACATCAACCTCTTTGTTGCAACCGGCGGATCGCTTGCAAGAAGGATTATCAGTGAAGTGAAACCTGAGGCAGTGATTGCCGTAGCATGTGAGAATGACCTGAGTAGCGGGATAGCTGATACCTATCCTCTCCCAATTTTGGGTATACCAAACAAGCGCCCTTTTGGACCTTGCCTCAACACCAGCGTAGATCTGGAGAAGGTCAAAGAAGCAATAGAGTTCTTCAGCCACCATAATGAATAATCTTATAAAAATTCCCCTTTATGTATTTGCACTCATATTCGTCGGCCTCGTTTTTGGTTATCTCACATTCAAGATTTTGAGCTTTAGTCGGACAGTAGAAGTGCCTGCATTGTATGGTAAAAATCTTGTAGAAGCAAATGAGTTACTTACAGGAAAAGGACTTTACCTCAAGATCGAAGGTGAAGATTATGATTCGAACGTTCCACCAGGTTACATACTCAGGCAGGATGTCCCAGCCGGCAATAAGGTGAAAGAACGAAGGGGCATAAAGGTTATTATCAGCAAAGGTCCGAGGGTACATTCAGTCCCTGTCCTTGTCAATGAAACCCTCCTCAACGCAGAGTATCTGTTATTTCAGAAAGGATTAAAGATAGCAAAAGTAATCAGGGTTCACTCGGATACAGTTGAAAAAGATATGATTCTGGCCCAAAAACCTACACCGGATGAAAGAGTAAGTGATACAATCACGGTACTTGTTAGTCTCGGCCCTCATGAGGTAATCTATTACTGCCCTGACTTTAAAGGCATGTCTCTTGAACAGGCACGGGAGATTGCAGAAAGATTAAACGTAAAAGTAGAGATTGGAGGATATGGGAATCATGTGAAGGCGCAAAAACCCTGGCCCGGTACCCATATAAAAAAGGGAGAGATAATTTATTTACAAACGGAATAATGAATCACAGAGAACACGGAGGGATGAGGGATGAGGGATGAGGGATGAAGGATGAAAGTGGTTCCTCATATACATTTTAGGGCGAAGGAGATACTATGGTTAAGATAGCACCATCAATACTCTCTGCCAATTTTCTGAAACTTGGAGAAGAAATAACAGCGGCTGAGGAAGCAGGAGCTGATATGCTCCACATTGATATTATGGATGGCCATTTTGTCCCGAATATAACCATAGGGCACTCAATAGTAGGATTAATCCGGACGATTACCTCTCTGCCCCTGGATGTCCACCTCATGATAGAAGAACCGGATAAATATTTAGGGGACTTCATTAAGGCAGGAGCAGATTATCTGACAGTGCATCTTGAGGCTTCAGTCCATCTCCACAGGACCATACAGTGGATGAAGGAAAGCGGGGTAAAGGCTGGTGTCTCTATTAATCCTGCAACACCGGTATGGAGCCTTGAGCATGTGCTTTTAGATGTAGACATGGTTCTTTTAATGTCTGTAAACCCAGGGTTTGGGGGCCAGGAGTTTATACCTCAGGTTATCGAAAAAATAAAACTCTTAAAAAGTCTCTTGAATGATAAGGGACTGTCAACCCTCATAGAAGTCGATGGCGGGATAAAATTAGATAACGCAAAATCTATCCAATCTGCAGGTGCTGACATACTTGTTATGGGTTCTGCCTTTTTTCATTCCGGGGATTATAAGATATTTATGAAAAATCTCAGAGAATACCTTGGAAATTGAAAGCATACTGAATCAAGCTGAAAAATTCAGAGAGAAATCCTTATATCCTCAATCCCTGAGGCTCTTTAAAAGGGCATTGCGAAGATATACAAAGCTCTGTGACCATGATGGAATACTTCATTGCCTGCTGTCCATAGGTGACACCTACAGGATGGTTGGTAATTTTGATGCTGCTGTCAAAAATTATTCAGATGCAATCACACTCGCAAGAAAAAACAAAGATTCAATGAGCGTTGCTGATGCCATTATTGGACTCGGGCTTTCATTCAGGGCTCAAGGTAAGTGGAGAGAGGCCATACAATCCATCCACACATCAAAAAAAATATACCTGAGACAAGGTGATTCGGAAGGCCTTGCCTTTACACTCTGGGCAGAGGCAGGAACTTTACGAATACGGGGAAAGATAAGAGAAGCGATCAAGACCTTTCAATCATCACTGAAGATATATAGATTATTGAAACACCAATCAGGTATTGGTTATTGTTTGTGCGGTCTCGGTGGAACCTCTCGCGTTGCTGGACGATTTGATGACTCTCTTGCGTATTACACTGCTGCAAACAGACTATTCAGTACCATGGATGATATTTTCGGTAAAGCCTACTCTTATTGTGGTATGGGAAACGCATGCAGGATGCTCAAGGATTATAAACGCGCATTGGATCATCTCAGAAATGCAACCACATTATATAGAAAGATCGGGGATATAGTTAGTTATTCATATACCCTGTGGAGTCTTGGTGCAACATATATGATGACAGGCAACTACAAGCAGGCCTGTGATTACATTTTCAATGCTATGAAACTCTTTAAAAAGACAAAAGACCCGAGAGGGATTATCTACTGCAGGCTCTGTCTCGGAGAGATAGACCTTCTTACGGATAGAAATGTACAGGCAAAAAGGCAATTATTAACGGCCCTCTCCGAATCAATAAAACATGGTTTTGCAGTTGAGAAATGCCACGCTGCAACAATCTTATCCTATATGAATGGAAAGATAGATAATAGATGTTATAATAGGCCTGGATTGAAATTCAGGTTTCAGGGGCTACCTTTTAATATCCCTTAACAAAATTTAAAATTTAAAATGAAAAATTCAAAAGAACAAAAAACTTAATTTAACCACAGAGAACACAGAGGGCACAGAGAAAAAATAAAACTAATTTATAAGTTTTTAAAATTTATGTTCTTAAATCTCTGTGTCTCAGTGTTTCTGTGGTTTATAATTTCCTATGCATTAAAAAATTCCATAATTTTGTATCTTGCATTTTGAATTTTGAATTTTTTAAGGTGGAGGCTGAATATGGGGGTTCTGAATCTTCCCAATGCTCTGACAATATCGAGAATAGTTATCATACCCATCTTTATAACCGCAATAGTATATAAACGGTATGACTATGCACTCTATCTTTTTCTCATTGCAGCTCTAACCGATATATTTGACGGACTTTTTGCACGTCTGAAGAATCAGAAGACTGAATTAGGAAGATTTCTCGACCCCCTCGCCGATAAATTCCTGTTAGTTACAGTATTCATCATTTTATCAACATATGGCTTGATACCGAAATGGCTTACTATCACTGTTATCAGCAGAGACATCATTGTTATTACAGGCTGGTTTCTCCTCTATCTTATCAAAGACATATCAAGGGTAGA
>VGWY01000189.1 GCA_016873575.1 Nitrospira sp.
TCTCTTCCTACCTCATCCAGTAATATAAGGCTTTTATCCGTTGCATTATGTGCTATATTCGCTACCTCTATCATTTCGACCATAAACGTACTTTGACCTTTTGCAAGGAAATCAGATGCACCTATCCGTGTGAAAATCCTGTCAGCAATCCCTATCCGTGCATCTGATGCAGGGACAAAACTTCCCATCTGTGCCATGAGAACGATAAGGGCAATCTGGCGCATATAAGTTGATTTCCCGGCCATGTTCGGGCCTGTGATGATCAGGAGACGATTTTCCTCGGTATCTATAGAAGCACTGTTTGGTATAAACCGTTCATTTAAAGGTATTTTTTCGAGCACAGGGTGCCTCCCGTCCGTTATTTCTATTATTCCTGTGTCATCTACGGTCGGCCTTACATAGGTATATCTCTTTGCAACTACGGTGAGGGAAGCGAGAAAATCGGTAATTGCTACGGCATTCGCTGCTTTTGACAGTTGTCCGGATTCTTTTTGAATGTCATCGAGTATTTCCTGAAAGAGATGGTATTCAAGATTCTTGAGCCTTTCTTCAGCTCCGAGGATCTTTTCCTCATACTCCTTGAGTTCATTGGTTATGAATCGTTCTCCACCGACAAGGGTTTGTTTCCTGATAAAGTCTTTGGGGACCATGTCAAGATTTGGTTTTGTAACTTCGATATAGTAGCCGAAAACTCTATGGAAGCCTACCTTCAGAGAAGATATCCCTGTCCTCTTTTTCTCTTTCTGCTCCAGGTCCGTGAGAAAATCTTTTCCCCTCGTGGATATGTTTCTGAGCTCATCGATATCAGCGCTATATCCATCCTTAATAATACCGCCATCCCTCAGGCTTAACGGAGGATTATCAAGAATAGCTTTTTCTATGATTTCTCTGAGTGCTGAAAAATCTGATATCTCCTCTGCAATTGACCGCAGATAAGGCTCTTGAGCAGAGCTGAGGATTTTCTTTATCTTGGGCAGGTATGTGATGGAATTTTTGATTGCGATGAGGTCCCGCGCATGTGCAGTCCCCGAACTTACCTTTGATGATAGTCTTTCAAGATCCTGCATCCTTCTCAGAGATGTCCTGAGTTCTTCGAGCATCCCGTAGTCATCCAAGAGATATTCGATCGCATCATGTCTCTTTTTCATTTCATTGATATGAATCAAAGGCTTCAGGATGGAATATCGTAAGAATCTTCCCCCCATCGGCGTGAGTGTCTCATCTAAAACCCAAAGAAGCGTGCTTTCATGTGAACCATCCTTAAGGGTATGTGTCAGTTCAAGATTTCGCTGTGTGACTGCATCAAGAAACATATAAGAATCCTGTCTTAAGGTAGTTATCTTTTTCAGGCTGAGTGTTTGTTTCTGGGTATCTTCGAGATAACTGAGGAGTGCCCCTGCAGCAGAGATTGCGGCAGTGAGGCCCTCACATCCGTAACCCTCGAGGGAAGAGACCCGTAAATGTTTTAAGAGAGTCTTATATGCTTCTGAATAATCAAAATACCAGTCTTCATAAGAAGATACATAGAAATTTTTAAGTGACTCTTTGTAGTGGATATTGTCTTTTATACTTTGAGGAATAAGGATTTCCCTGGGTTCAAACCTGTACATTTCATCCTCAATATGTTCCTCTGTTTCATAAACAAGAAACTCTCCTGTAGAGATATCCGCTATGGCAATACCATGTTTATTTACAGAAGGGAACAGGCTTGTAATGTAAACATTTTCCTTTGGGTTTTCAGGTGAAAATGTTCCCGGTGTGATGACCTTGACGACATCTCTATGGACAATGCCTTTTGCCTCCTTTGGATCTTCCAACTGTTCGCATATTGCAATCTTATGTCCAGCCTTGATGAGCTTTGCTATGTAAGATTCTGATGCAAAATAGGGAATTCCACACATAGGAACCGGCTCTTCCTTTGATTTATCCCTTGTGGTAAGAGCAATCTGGAGGATCTTTGATGCCTTTTCCGCATCCTCTCCAAACATTTCATAAAAGTCTCCGAGCCTGAAGAGGACGACAGCATCTTTAAATTTCTCTTTAATACTGAAAAATTGTTTCATCAAAGGAGTTAATTCTGACATATTAATTATTAAATACCATCGGACATCGAAAGTGCAATATGGGGAAATACAAAAACGATGGATGCTTTTTTACATGAATGCTGGCTGAAAGCTCCGACTTTCAGTCGGGGAGCTTCACTATTCTGATAAATTCTCTATATTGTTGACATCTTTGTTCTATTCCACAATAATAAAAAAAAATTTGGGGAGGTTGAGCATTGAAAAGAATCTACCTAATGATATTGTTCTTATTTCTACCAACCATAGCTATTGCTTTTCAGCAGGTTGAATTCAAAATGGAGTTTGGTCAGGAGGGTGCCGGGCCGGGTCAGATGCAAGAGCCCTCTGATATAGCGGTCGATTCTGATGGGAAAATCTTTGTTACTGATACGGGCAACAAGAGGATTAATATCATGGGCCCCGATGGAAATATAATTGCCTCCTGGAGTAATAAAGAGAGCAATAGGGGAACTATGGGTGCTCCTTCAGGGATTGTGCTCTATGAAGATAAGGTGTATGTAACTGATTCTGATCTGGACAAGGTTCTCATTTTTACTAGGGATGGAAAATGTATTGATGAATTTGGAAGCAGGGGAAGTGCTCCCAAACAATTTGACGAACCAAAAGGAATATATGTACACCAGGGGATTATATATGTTGCTGATACAGGTAATCACAGGATTCAAATCTTCAGCCTTGAAGGCATTTACCTCCAATCGATCGGTGTAAAAGGAACTGAAATTGGACAGATGCATAGTCCTACCGATGTGGCTGTTGATCAGAATGGATATATCTATGTGAGTGAAGCAGGCAATAACAGGGTACAGGTTTTCGATGCTTATGGAAAATACTACAGAGACTACCATGATGTTGTAAAACCATCATCTCTTTGTATTGATAAGAATGGCTTTTTTGTGGCAGATGCAGGAAACTTTCAGATTAAAAAATTTGACTTTGAAGGACACCTTTTGGTCTCTTTCGGTTCCAAAGGCGAAGGTCAGGCACAGTTTAGGGCTCTCTCAGGTATATCCCTTGATCGCGATGGGAATGTCTTTGCCGTTGACACAAAGAAAAATACCATACAGAAATTTTCTCCAGAAAAGTACAAGGGAGCATTCCCGGAATTTGCACCACCTTTAAACTCTGTGAGATGGCTTCATGATATACCGGTTTATGTAGCAGATATGATATGGCATGATGATGTACTGTATGCAACGAGTCAGAAGGAAGATTCTATTTTTATCATTCAACAGGGTATGGTGAGAAAGGTTATTATGGGACAGGGTACTGAGAGACTGGATGATCCCTCCGGCATAGCAATCGACCCCGAAGGATTTCTCTGGGTAGTTGATTCAAATAATAATAGGGTGTTACGGCTGAACAAAGACGGGAAAGTCAAGTCCGTTATCGGTGCTGGAGGAAAGCAGGAAGGATATTTTTCTTCTCCTCAGGGCATTGCCATATCTCAGAAAGGAATTGTCTATATAGCAGACAGTGGCAATAAAAGGGTACAGATATTTAATACCGACGGCGTTTATATGAGTAAAATTGAAAACATCTATTCTGAACGATTTGAGAGGCCCGTTGATCTTGATGTTGATGTATCAGGAAATATTTTTGTCGTGGATGAAGATGCAAACAGAGTTTATGTGTTCAATGCAGAAGGAAGATATGTACAGTCTATTGGTAAGAAGGGTGAAGGGGATGGAGAATTGAAGAGACCAACCTGTATTCTCGTGACAATGGATGAAATATTTGTTCTGGATTCAGGTAATTACAGAATTCAGATCTTTGACCATAAGGGAAGGTTTCTCAGAAAGTTTGGTACACGAGGAAACGGGAAGGGAGATTTTATTGAACCCTTACGACTTGCGTTAAAGGATGAAACCACTCTTTTTGTTTCAGATGTGGGAAATGAGAAGATACAGGAGTTTGGCATCCTCTATACTCCCCGTACACCTCTAAACATAAAAGCAGAATCAGGAATGAGGGAGATTAACCTGAGATGGTCAAAGGGTTTGGAAAGTTTTGTCAGTCATTACAATGTTTATCGGTCAGAGAACAAGAAAACATATGAGTTAATTGCATCTCCTGTAAAACCTTCATTTGTAGATAAGAATGTGAAATTAGGCATGACATATTTTTATAAAGTTAGTGCAGTTGCGAAAAACGGTAACGAGAGCGGGGAAAGCGATTTTATTGCAGCAGGTATAAAAAAGATTCTGTCTTCACCACCAGGTGAGATTAAGGTAACAGTAGGAGAAAATGAAATACTGTTCATGTGGGAACCTGATAAAGAAGGACATGTTGCATCGTATGTTATGTATAGGGAGATAGATGGGAGATTTCAGGAAATAGGCAGGATAAAGACTACTTCTTTTACTGACAAGGGACTAAAGCCAGATACGCCCTATCTTTATAAAATTACCTCAATCAGCATTGATGATGAGGAAAGTGAAGGTGTTCCTATAAAGGTTACAACGAAGAAAAAAGTTATTGCACCACCAACCCATATCAAGGTATTTCCAGCAGTAGATGAGATAACACTGAGCTGGCAGTTAGACAAAGAAGGAAATGGTACCTCAAAGGAAATGGTACCTCATATGTCATTTATAAGGAAATAGATGGGACATTTAAAGAGATCGGGAGAATAAAGACAGATTCTTTTACGGACAAGGGATTAAAACCAAATTTTACCTATCTCTATAAGA
>VGWY01000190.1 GCA_016873575.1 Nitrospira sp.
CTTCTTAGAGGGAATTGACATCTTCCTTACCTCCTAATTATTCAACGGTTACAAAAATCATAATAAAAAATGGGTGGTTGTTCTTTTTATCATTATATTTTTCAAATGCCCACAATTTTCGCTAACGGGGCGGGTCGGCGAAGCCCCGACGGAGTCGGGGTTTGGGCGTAGCCGTTGACCCAGAGATAGGCGGCGTCGCTACGCTTTATGGATGCCATTTTATACATTAATAACCTTTTATTTTTATAAGGCTACGCCTTTTTTAGGTCGCCTTCAGGCGACCCGACGACCCGATTCTGGCTGAAGCCAGAAATCACCCTTTCCTTTGACAATTTTTGTCACTCATCACCTCCCTTACACTTAATACTGCAAAGACAGTCCTGATTCAAATCCCCCCTTGCCCCCCTTTTCTAAAGGGGGGATTATTTTTATAGATTTTTTAGATTGCTTCGGCCCTTCGACAGGCTCAGGATGACTCGCAATGACAGAAAGGGAATGCCATTTGCGGCCATCAATGGTTTTGACCTTTTCAACAAGTTCAGGGTCATAAGGGAAGGAAATTGTTATCCTGCCCGAGACATCCTTACTGACTGTTATTACCCCATAATCGTCTCATCCTCCCCCTTAGCCCTCCCATCCCCGGCCTTACTCCGTAAAGCGGGGCAGGCAAGGGAGGGGGAATATAAATTAAATGAGGTTTGGATGGTCTAATTATTGATAAAACCCCCTATTTTGTCAAGGGATTTTGATTCATCATCTTCTTCAATAAAGCCCTTGCATTCATAAATATATCAATATATGTCTTTTCATGATAATCCCTGTATGTATAAAGGTGAGGTTTATATAAGCCTTCTCTGTAAACAAGTGTTACCTCAGCATATATCCCCTTGTCTAAATAGATACGATGAGCATAGTTTTTTGTGGATGCAAGGACAACCTTGGAGAGTGTGAGATATCCGGGGTCAAGATTAATATTACGCCTTCCATTTGTAGATAACTGATATTCTATGTCATTTGTAATCAGCTTGATATCAGCAAGGGTTTCAGGATTCATAATGTTTTTAAAAAAGAGAAAGGTTCTTTTGATAGGCCATCCCAGTTCATCCCGGTAATAATGAGAATAGTTCCATTCGAGTGAAGGACTCTCCATAATCATTTCCCCGAAAAAATCTATAAGTTTTTTCTTTGCTATCGAGAGGTATTGTTCATCCTGATAGAGTGTTCCGACAAACAGGAGTGCACGTTCTGGTGGAGAGGGGGTCCCCATCTTCGTTAACTATTCACGTACAAATGAAATTCAAAAGATTATATAACCACAGAGGCACAGAGAATATAGAGGAAGATGTTGTTTTAGAAAATAATTTTTGAATAAAATTCATTCTTAAATCTCTCCGTGTCTCAGTGTCTCTGTGGTTCAATGTGGTTCATGATAAACCAATTGCATTATTCGGGTTCATTAATCAATTTTGAAATGAGAGAGACAGCCCAGGATGAGTTCCATTCTGCAGGGCCAATAACCTTTTCCCTGAGCATTCCCTTTTTATCGATAATGAATGTTTCAGGTACCCCTGTAATCCTGAATTGTCTTGCAGCCGAACCATCAGGGTCAAGGTACACGGGAAAAGTAAATTTATTCTCTTTCATATATCTCAAAACCCTCTTTTCATCATCTCTAAAAAGAATGGTTATGAGTGTAAATTCATGGTTACCTGCCATATGTTGAAAAAGCTGTTCAAAAGATGGTAATTCCTCTATGCATGACTGGCACCATGTTGCCCAGAAATTAACTACGACAACTGAACCTTTCAGTGAAGTGAGTTTTACTATAGTGTTATTGTTATCGATAACTTCAATAGCAGGTGCGACAAGAGGAGGTAGAGAGGTCTCTAAACTATCCTGTTGACGTAGAGCAAAATAGGCTAAAGTTACTCCTGAAACAAAGATTATGAATATAGTGAAAGTTTTGCTTTTCAATTTCTACACAATACTACTGTTGCGGTTGAATTAGGAAACCCCGGACAGGAGAGCAGCATCTTCATATTCTACGAAGACCGGGGTATCAGCTTCGAGTATTACCTTGATTCTATTTATGCCTTTAAATCTTCCCTTGAGGATCTCCTCAGAAAGAGGGTCTTCTATGACCTTTTGCACAGCCCTCCTCATAGGTCTTGCACCGTATACAGGTTGATAGTAATGCTTTATTATCCATTCTTTTACATCCCGCGACACTTCGATCAAGAGTTCCTGTTCAAGAAGCATCTTGTTTGTCTCTTCCACAAGCAAATCAATAATAGAGAGTAGATGTTCCTTTTCAAGGGGATGGAATACAACTGTTTCATCAACACGGTTCAGGAATTCGGGATTAAACGTCTTTTTCAGTTCATTCAATACATTCTCTTTTATCTTTTCATATGCAAGTTCTGACGTGCTCTTTTGGAAACCAAGAGGAGTTGCTTTCTCTATTAACCGTGCACCAAGGTTTGAAGTCATGATAATGACAGTATTTCTGAAGTCAACCTTTCTTCCGAAGCTATCTGTGAGTACCCCTTCATCGAGAACCTGAAGGAGTATGTTGAATATATCTGGATGTGCCTTCTCTATCTCATCGAAGAGAACCACAGAGTATGGTTTCTTCCTGATACGTTCTGTTAATTGCCCTCCTTCTTCATAACCGACATAGCCTGGTGGTGCCCCTGTCAGTCTTGAAACATTGAACCGCTCCATATATTCAGACATATCTATCTTAATAAGTGAATTCTCATCGTTGAACAGAAACCCTGCCAGGGCTTTTGCAAGCTCTGTCTTGCCGACGCCTGTAGGTCCAAGGAAGAAGAAAGAACCAATTGGTTTTTTATTGGACTTGAGTCCTGCCCTCGACCTCCTTATTGCCCTTGATACAGCCTTGATTGCCTCTTCCTGATCTATAATCCTTTTATGGATCTCATCCTCCATCTTTATGAGTTTCTCTGATTCCTTCTCTTCAAGTTTTGAGAGAGGGATACCTGTCATCTTAGATACCGTATATGCAACATCTTCTTCCATGATAACAGGCATTTCCTTGCTTATGTTTTCCTTCCATTGTTTTTGTAACTGCTCATATATTCGTCTGAGTTTTTCTTCCTCTACACGCACCGATGAGGCTTTTTCAAGATCATGGAGTTTTACATACAGGTTTTTTTCTTTGGAAAGCCTCTGTAAATCAGTTTCAAGTTCTTTCAATTCAGGGGGGGTACTATATCGTTTGAGTTTAATTCTCGAGCCGGTCTCGTCCACAACATCTATTGCCTTATCAGGGAGATACCTGTCAGAGATATATCTGTCGGACATTCTTGCTGCAGCTTCTATTGCAAACTCGCTAATCTTGATTTTGTGAAAGGATTCGTACCTTGATTTCAAACCTTTGAGAATATTGATGGTATCCTCTACATTGGGCGGTTGTATATTAATTGGCTGGAACCTTCGTTCAAGTGCACCATCTTTTTCTACATATTTTCTGTATTCATCAGGTGTGGTTGCACCAATACATTGTATCTCGCCTCGGGAGAGTGCTGGTTTCAGCATGCTCGATGCATCAACCGATCCTTCTGCGGCACCTGCACCTATCAGGGTATGCAGTTCATCTACAAAAAGAATGACATTATCTGATTGCATGATCTCCTTCATAACAATCTTGAGCCGCTCTTCAAACTGGCCTCTGTACTTTGTCCCTGCAATCAAGGCCCCGAGATCAAGGGATACAAGACGTTTCCCCAACAGGATTTCAGGCACATCACCCGCAACAATCTTCTGGGCAAGTCCTTCTACTATTGCTGTTTTACCAACACCTGGTTCACCAATAACGACAGGGTTGTTTTTAATCCTCCTGCCTAATATTTGTATTAAACGTTCAATCTCGTCCTCTCTGCTGATCACAGGATCAAGTTTACCTTCCCGTGCCATCTGTGTTAGATCCCTTCCAAACTCATCCAGTGCAGGTGTTGTGCTCTTTCTCTCTCGTAAATGTGTATGGTTGCGTATAGAGAAATTAATCGTAAGCTGTCTTGCCCCAAGGAGATTTGCACCAAAATTACGAAGGATTCTGCCACCTATCCCTTCTTCCTCTCTGATCAGTCCGAGAAGGATATGTTCACTTCCTATATAAGCATGCCCAATGAGTCGTGCCTCTTCAACTGCAAGTTCAAGCACTTTCTTAGAACGTGGGGTGAACGGTATATCGCCAAAGGTCATGATATTTGTCCCTTGCGGCAGGTTCCTTTCTATCTCCATGCGGATTTCCTGTGGTGATATACCAATCCTTTTCAGGATTGCAACAGGGAGACCATCATCATCCCTTAAAATAGCAAGCAAGAGATGTTCTGTACCAAGATAATCATTCTGGCGTTTTTCGGCTTCTTCTCTTGCATAGATAATGACCTTTCTCCCTCGCTCTGTGAACTTCTCAAACATGCTACCTCCTTATCATTTCTGTCATTCCTAATAAAAATAATACTTTTTTTACCAATTGAAAGTCAACTTCTGTGTAACCATTCAATGACGGGTGGAGTTTGGTAGCCGCAGGCTTTAGCCTGCGTTAATGGCGCAACCTAAAGGTTGCAGCTACCACCTGTGACTGAAGCCCATCTTCTACAGTTGAGGGCTAAAAACGCCTCATAAGAAAAGTAAAACCCAGTATTTAAGCCATTCTACGAAAACGGAATTTGAAAATACCCCTAAAATGTAGTGCCACGTTATTTTATTATTAGCTTGACATAGAAGATAA
>VGWY01000191.1 GCA_016873575.1 Nitrospira sp.
TCTATCTTTATAACCTTCTTTGTCTTTTTTTGGTCCGAAAATACCCCCTCACCCTTACCCTCTCCCACAAGGGGAGAGGGAAAATCCCCTCTTGAGAGGGGTGCAGGGGTGTGTTTCCCTCCCTTGACAGGAGGGATTAAGGGAGGGTGATAATTATCTGCCTTTTTCCACTCACCAAGATATCGTTTAATGAATGTATCTAACTCATCAGATGTGAGGTCTCCTACAACAGATAATATCGAATTGTTGGGCAGAAAATAATCTGAATAGAACCTTATCAGGTCCTCTCTTTTTATATTATCAATGGTCTCAACAGAACCCTCTATGAGCCTGCCGTACGGATGCTCCCCGAAAACCTCTTTCTTAAAGGCACGGCCTGCAAGGAAAGATGGGTCTTCCTCACGCTGTTTCAGAGAACCCTTGATAATCTCCCTTTTTCTCTCAATCTCTGCCTGTGGAAAGGTAGGATTAAGCAGGATATCAGAAAACAGCTCAAACCCCTTGTTAATATCTTTTTTCAAAACTGACAGTGTAACTGATGTATAATCGCTACCAGCCGATGCATCAAGGGATGCCCCTATAAACTCAATTTCTTCGCTTATATCAGTAGATTTACGATTCTTTGTACCCTCTGTGAGAAGTTCTGCGGTAAGATTGGCGAGTCCTGCCTTATCTTTTGGTTCATTGAGCGGACTTGCCTTTACAAGTAGAGTAACCATAACAATGGGGAGACTGTGTTTTTCTGAATGAAGAACGACAAGCCCATTTGGAAGGACAGTTCTTTTTACATCAAGAGCGTATGAGTTAGAAGCAAGTAAACAGTAAGCACTAAGCAGTAAGCAGATTACTATAATCCAAATCCAGCGATACGAATTGTCATTGCGAGTGAAACGAAGCAATCTCGTTTTTTTCATTGAGATTGCCACGCACCTTTCAGGTGCTCGCAATGACATATAAAATAAGCCTTTAAGTTGATCATCGCTGGATTTGGGTATAAGTTTTTTTCACTTTTCACTGTTAACTTTTTTTGTCGGTATTAATATGCCCACCGTTCTGTTTTCTTCTTTTAGATACTTTTTTGCTACCCTGACAATATCTTCAGGTGTTACTTTTCTAATTCCTTCAAGATACTTATCAATAAGTCTCCAGCCACCAAGCATCTCAAATATCCCGTATTTCATCGCCTGCATAAAGATTGAGTCCTGCTCCATGATGAATGAAGATTCTATCTGGTTTTTTGCCTTCTGAACCTCTCGTTCAGTTAGTGGTTCAGTCTTTATCTTTTCGATCTCTGCATAAAGATAATTCTCTACCTCTTTTATCTCTTTACCGGGGAAGGCGGTTGCGCCAAAGATAAACAGATAAGGATCCCTGTTAAAGCCGCTGTAATCACTATAGATATTCAGGGCAATCTTTTTCTCATAAACCATGGATTTATAGAGCCTTGAGCTCTTTCCCCCGGATAGTATCAGACTTAAGACATCGAGTGCATAGTTGTCTTCATCCGGGAAACTCGGTGTGTGATAGGCGATAAGAATGTATGGTAGTTCCGCCTCCTTTTTCAAAGTGACTCTTTTTTCGCCTTTCTGTTCAGGCTCTGAAAAAAGGTTGTTTTTTCTGGGTAATCCAGGAGAAATATTCCCAAAAGCACCCTTGATCTTCTCCATCAGTACTTCTGAATTGACATCTCCAACAATTACAATGGCAGCATTATCAGGTGAATAATACGTTTTATAATAGGCATATAAGTCATCCCTTTCTATAGACTTCAAATCCGACATCCAGCCGATAACCGGCCGTTGATAAGGGTGGGCCTTGAATGCAATAGCATTCACCTCCTCGAAGAGTGCATTTTGCGGGTCATCCTCATACCTCGTCCTCCGTTCTTCCATTACAACGCTTCTTTCAGAAAGTGTCTCTTTCGGGTCAACTGTCAGATTTTGCATCCTGTCAGCTTCAAGGTCAATCGAGAGTGTTATCCTGTCTGAGGAAAAAAGCTGAAAATACACGGTATAGTCTTTTGTCGCATATGCGTTATCTGTTCCACCGTTTTTCTGGACAATTCTTGAAAATACCTGTGGGCCGTATTTAGAGGTACCCTTGAACATCATGTGCTCGAGCAGATGGCTCAGCCCGGATTTACCTGCAGGTTCATCTCTTGAACCTACACGATACCACACCTGAAATGTTGCCACAGGTGCCTTGTGCTCTTCTATGATCAGTACCTTCAAACCATTATCCAGCTTGTATTCTTTTACTTCTACAGCATGGATAGTAATTGGGATAAAGAAAAGTACGATCGTCAAAAGAATCTTACTGTATTGCATACAATGAATATATCAAAAAACATAAAAATTATGAAAGGTGTAACAAATTACAATTTAATACTTGACAGTTCCCTATATCTTAGTTATTTTTATGTAACATGAAACTTTCTGAAAAAGGAGCAAAGGTTATGCCTAAAACTATTTCTATCATAAGTGGAATGATATTTTCCGTTGTGCTTTTGTTCGCACCTTCTTTTGCATCGGCACAGATGCAGGAATATCAGGAATATAAGGAATATACAGTCGTGCAGGGAGATACGCTCTGGGATATCTCCAGTAAAGAATTAAAAGACCCGTTCCTCTGGCCAAAGATATGGAAAGAAAATCCTGAGATACCTAACCCTGACAAAATATACCCAAAACAGATTATCAGGATTCCGCTTAACCTATTGCAGAAAGAGATGCCAGAGGCGGGAATTGCAGAAACCAGGGTAGAAGTGAAACCTGAAATGAAAAAAGAAGAACCCAAAAAAGAAATTGCAAGGAAAATACAACCTGTAAAAAGGGAGTATCTCATTGACAGAAACCTTTTAATCTCAAGTGGCTATATCGCTGATTCTGTGCATAGCGTGGGTAAGATAGTCAGTTCTCCTACAGGCAGAACTCTACTCGGGAAAGAAGACTACGCTTATATCACGACTGATAAGCCAGCAAAGATCGGAGACAAGTTCTATGTAATCCGTTCAGCAGAAAAGGTTAACCATCCAAAATCTGGTGCTATGATTGGCTACCTTATCGAAATCCTTGGTGTTGCAGAGGTAGTTGGCAAGGATAATGATGAAACAAAAGTAAAAATTACCTTTTCTTTCAGTGATATTTTATTAACCGATAATCTTCTCGACAACTTCTATGAGATAGAACCCCCACTTGCTATCGAGAACCCGAGAAAGCCAAATATCAATGGTTATGTAGTCACGACGAGACATCTCCAGATGATCACCGGAACATGGGATACTGTTTATCTTGACAGGGGTAAAAAAGACGGAGTGGAAGTTGGTGATGAATTTGCAACTATCCTATCGGGGGAACATAGGGTAATAAACGGCCTTGTCCAGGTGATCAATGTCAGAGAAAAAACTGCTACTGCTGTTGTCAGAAAAAGCAAAGATATTATAACAAAAGGAGATACAGTAACAGGAGTTAAGGTGAAATAAAAATCAGCGTCTTTAGTGCCCTGAGCCTGCTCGGATGTTTCAGCTTTCTTAAAGCCTTTGCCTCTATTTGTCTGACCCTTTCCCGTGTAATAGAAAGATGCCTTCCAACTTCCTCAAGGGTATGGTCTCTATCTGCTCCTATCCCGAACCTCATCCGGATGACCTTTTCCTCTTTTGGGGTCAGCGTCTTTAACACTCTCTGGATCTGCTCGGATGTCTCTGTCTTTTCTGCATCAGAATATGGTGAGGGACTATTCTTATCGCCGATAAAATCCTCGAGCTCTGTGTCCTCATCACCTACTGGCGTCTGAAGTGCTATGGGATCCTGTATCGCCCTGAATACCTCTTCAACCTTTCTTGTTGGAACAGTGAGTTTCTGAGCAATCTCATCATTGGTTGGTTCCCTGCCGAGTTGTTGGGTTAATTCCCTCGAAGCCTTTGTAACCCTGTTATAGAATTCCATCATGTGGACAGGCACCCTGATTGTCTTTGTCTGGTCTATGAGTGCTCTTGTTATAGCCTGCCTGATCCACCAGGTTGCATAGGTACTGAATTTAAAGCCCTTTTCATATTTGAATTTGTCAACAGCCTTCATCAGTCCTATGTTACCTTCCTGTATGAGATCAAGGAGAGGAAGTCCCCTGCCAACATAATTTTTTGCAATATTCACCACGAGCCTGAGATTACGTGTTATAAGTTCATTTTTT
This sequence comes from Nitrospira sp., assembly GCA_016873575.1. Classification (GTDB taxonomy): domain Bacteria; phylum Nitrospirota; class Thermodesulfovibrionia; order Thermodesulfovibrionales; family SM23-35; genus VGWY01. Next base: position 4,189 of record VGWY01000191.1, read on the forward strand.
GCTGTTGAGATCAGTGTCTTAGCTTTTTGAATTCGGTTCCACATCGCCTTAAGATCATTCAGCTTAACACCAACCTCAGATTCGACCTTCTTATAGATCTTTTCTGTTTCTTTTGCTAATACTGCTAATGCCTCAAGTTTTTTTGTATCGGTACGTTTTTTCTTCTCATTGATTGTTTTCTTGAGATCTTTCAGGGAGCCATATCTCGCTATTTTTTTATCTGCAGCTTCAACTTCTTCCATATACGTTTCGAGAAGTCCCACGCATTTTAAAAGGGCTTCATCAGATCTTTCCTCTGGATTTAACTCCTCCTCGTCGCCGTTTAAACCGGCTTCGATTTTTTTGTAAAGAGGCAAAGCAATAACGATCTCTTTTATAATCTCCTTCCCTGCTTCAAACTTTTTTGCAAGTTCTGTTTCCTCATCCTTTGTAAGGATAGAAATATCTCCCATTGAATAGAAATATGCCTGTACAAGGTCCTCTGTCTTTTCGTACTCTTCTAATTCCTCTTCTATTTCTTCTTCAGGCAA
>VGWY01000192.1 GCA_016873575.1 Nitrospira sp.
CTTTTTATGTCGCTGTAACTCATTGTTATTACTTGATTATTTTTTTGCAAGTGTTGAAGATGGGTCTAAACTATATTTTTTATTCTGAGCGAGGCGGTTGCTTCGCTCTTTTTTCACTTAAATAGTGCCTAATATCAAGCATTAAATTTATGTAAAACCTCATGAGCCTTCGCCTACTGAGAATATATCACCTCTCCTTGATGCTATCAATCATTATTATTAGCTATGACACAGCCTATGGGGAGATTCAATTTACGATTGAACCAAGTGCCGGCAGATTGGATGGTTATACATTATATCATATAAGCGGAATAGAGTATCTGCAAGGTTATGGATTCTATAAATGGGCAAGTGAGCTTAGATGGCCTGTTAACAGTATGGTAGCAGGACTAGTTCTGACTATTGATAAAGATGACACTTATGCTATTGAGTTTAGCGCAAGGAAGAATATGGACAAAAACACTGGTAAGCTGAAAGATTCTGATTGGATAGAAGATATCCTGTTTATATATTCAGAATCAGATACCGCGATGGATATGCTTGATTTAGATGTTAAAGGGAGGTTAAATGTTTATAGAATGGAAAAGAATAACCTATATATAATAGGTGGGTTTAGATACCAGAACTTTTCATTTAAAGCAAGTAATATGATTCAAATAAGCCTCATCCCTGAGTTAACAGGAAGCGTTCCTGGTCTTGTCGCTAAATATAAAGTAAAGTATTCCATTCCTTTTGCGGGAGTGGAATTTGACTCAAAACTTGGAGATAGAGCAATATTGTGCATGGCAGCACGGTTAGGTTATGCAGTGGTGAAAGATGAGGATGATCATGTGCTCAGATATAAAAAATCAACTGGTGACAGCACAGGGCACTCCATAGACATATCAGGAAGCCTCAGGTTTGATTTAAGCCCAGTTGTCTTTATTAGCTTAAATGGTGAATATACAAGGATAGACGCTGATGGCAAACAGACCCAAACATTTTATGCTACGACAGAAGAAGCACCAGCAGGCACAACTTACAAAGATATTGACCTTAAAATAAAATGCTCACAAACATCGGTGACCCTCGGCATAGGTGTTAGATTTTAGGGGATAATGTAAAATAGGAAACGGGGGCGGTTCCAATTTTGATATGTCTGAATATTACTGAGGAGTTCATAACTAAAACCACATTTATAAACTATGTATTGTCATTCTGGCTTGTCCGGAATCCTTCTAGTGTCCTACTAATAATGGAGTATCAGAAAGATTCCTGACAAGCGGGAATGACATACAAGTGGCTTTACTGATGGTCTTATTATTAAGTAATGGGGTGTTTGAGGTTAATTAATCAAAGGACTATACTATTATCAAGTATTTTAAATATTTTAAGCATAAGGAGGTTAACTATGTGGCAGCTAAAGCAACTTGAAAGGCTTCATGAGATAGAACCGGATGCAGTGGATACTGCTATCGGAGTGCTGTTGGAAAAGGAGCCTGTATTAAGAGAAAAGGTAATAATAGGTGCTTATATTGATGGGGATATAAATTTTGGTAAGACTGCTGAATTATTGAACATTCATCCTGTTAAACTCAGGGAGATCTTTTTAGCGAGAGGCATCCCTGTGAAAATTGGTGTTGAATCTAAAGAGGAAATGTTAGCAGAAGGATTTTCAGCAAAAGGAATAAGAAAAGACTTAAAATGATTTTATTAGACAATACTGTTTTGTCTAATTTTGCACTGGTCGGTGAGTTGGTTCTTCTTAAAGAATTCTGTGGAGATAAAGGAGCCACTACAGCTTATGTATTTACTGAATTTGAAAGAGGAGTAAAAGAAGGACTTTTTATTATTACTGAACTGGATTGGTTAAAAAGGTTAGATTTTGAAGATGAAAAGGAGAAGTTGTTATTTGCAAACTTAAGTAAAAGGTTAGGAGCAGGTGAGGCATCCTGTCTTGCCGTTGCTATACATAAAGGACATGACCTCTTGAGTGATGATATGGCTGTCAGAAAAATTGCTTTACGTGAAAGGATTAGACTCTCTGGAAGTATTGGTGTTCTTATTGAACTGATTAGAATGGATAGAATTAGCCTTGAAACAGGTAATGAGATTCTGAGAAGCTTTATTAAGCATGGATATTTTTCTCCTACTGATAGACTGGACGATCTGTTGTAATATTTCTTAAAACAGAAAAGGAGGAGGGATTATGATAAGAGTATTCTTTGCGCTATTTTTAAGTTTGTGCATGTTTTCCAGTCTTTACGCCTCGCAATCCACGATCACAGAATCTGAAGGTTATGCCTGCATGGGTGAGGATAAATCAAGGAAACAGACAGAGCAAACCGCACTGTCTGATGCAAAGAGAAAGGCAATAGAACAGGTATCAACCTACATAAAAAGCGAGACTCATGTTAAAGATTTTGAGCTTGAAAAGGATATTGTATCAGCCTATGCAAATGCTACTGTGAAAGTCATTCAGGAAATTGAAAAGGGATGGTATAAAGATGCATCATCAGGAGACTGCTATAAGGTAAAGATAAAGGCAGAGGTCATCCCTGATGATAAGGCTATGGAGCAGATTTCAAAGGTTAAAGAGGCACTTGATGATCCATCTTCACCTTTAAGTGTTAAGGTCTGGACAGATAAGAAGGAATATAAAAGCAATGAGAAAATAAAGGTCTATATAAAGGGCAACAAGCCATTCTATGCGAGGGTTGTTTATAAGGATGCCAGTGGCAAACTTGTTCAACTTCTACCGAATCCTTACAGGAGCAACAATTATTTTAACGGCGGTGCAATCTATGAGATACCATCAGGAGAGGATAGATTTGAGCTTGAGGTAAGTCCTCCGTTTGGAAGTGAAAGCATAACAGTCTTTGCAGGCACATCACAGCTTGGCGAGATAGATTTAGAACCTGTGAGCGGGATATATAAGATAAAGACAGGGGCGGCAAAGATTGGTTCTAAGACCCGTGGGGTGATGCTTAAAGAGAGTGGGGCAGGTGGATCACAGAAGATTCCATCTGAATTTTCAGAAATAGAGGCAATTTTGAAAACAGAGAGGTACTAATAAGACCATAAGTAAAGCCACTTGTATGTCATTTCCGCTTGTCGGGAATCATTCTGATACTCCATTATTAGGAGGACACCAGAAGGATTCTGGACAAGCCAGAATGACAATACTTAGTCTATAAATGTGGTGTTACTTATGAACTCCTTAGTAACTACAAAATAAAATGAAATCCTCAATAAAATTATTTTTTGTGTATATTTTTTCATTTACCCTACTTTTATCCCTTCCACTTCTGCTGAATCCTGTCCATGCTAAGACCGTCATTCTTGAAGGAAGGCTTGAGAGTAAAATCAGTGTAACCCAACAGATCAGCTTTAGTGTTGACAGAGAAGTATCAAAATTAACTTTCAGATTTGCCCTTCCTTCTGCCTTTTCGAATAAGACGGTTTCACAGAATCTGCAGGGGCTTAATATTAATTTCGACCCCAAGCCAATAAAGGCAGAAGATGAGACCGATACCTTTGGCAACCATTATAAAACAGTTACATGGAATGATTTAAACAAAGACGCAAGAATTAATATTTCTTTTGAAACACACATAAAATCCGAACTGTCTGTAATGGAAAGCAGATCGCCTTTCCCTCTGAAAGATATCCCGCAGAATGAAATGATTTATTTAAAGTCTACAGATATGGTACAGAGTAATATCCCTGAAATAACAGTAAGATCAAAGGAAATAACAGGGAAAGTATCAACAGAGTATGAGGCGGTTACCGCTATACTAAATTATGTTTCAGACAACGTCAAATATACATATAACCCGCCACAATATGATGCCTTTTATACGCTGAAGACAAGGTCCGGCAATTGTCAGAACTTTGCCCATCTCAGTATGGCATTGTTACGAGCAGCGGGAATTCCAGCAAGGATTGTTGGTGGTATCAGCCTCAAGGAGTCATGGAAGATCCCTGTGGGGAATAATAATTATCTTGTCCAGAGTTTGGGACAGGGTGGTCATGCATGGATGGAGATATATTTCCCTGACCTCGGATGGCTCTCCTATGACCCTCAACAATCCAAACAGTTCACATCCTCAAGGCATATTAAACAAACCCATGGACTTGATTCCCATGATATAAACGACTCATGGAGGGCTTCCCCCTATCTGCCGCGGTATAGGGAGAGCATTAACGCAAAATTCCTAAATGATACGATCTCATTAGAACAAAGATATTCTGATAAAGATCCAAGATCCTATCTCCTGAGTAATAACCTCATTGCGAAGGCCGAGATGAAAGTCGTAGTGCCTCCGGTTGAAGAAAAACCGAAACCTCCGTTTATACCACCAACTGTCGCCCCACCTGTTGTTGCATTACCATCACCGCCAGTTGAGGAGAAGCCTAAACCTGTGAAGGGGATGATGGAATTTGGCAATATAGATTTTCCCAACCTCGTTGATATATATCAGGTTGTGGGGGATCAGGGTATAAAGATAATGGATAAGGAAACTGCAGAGTATGTAACCTCAAGATATGTCTTTGCACAGGCATTTACTGTAGAGAACATGCTCACACTCCATGGCATCTCGCTTGCTATGCGAAAATTCGGAGGGGATGGCAGCCTCTACATTGACATAGTTAAGGATGAAGAGGGGAAGCCGGGTTTCAGTGGTGAAAGGTCGCTTCCTGTCTATATGAGTGATATAAA
>VGWY01000193.1 GCA_016873575.1 Nitrospira sp.
AAAATAAGTCCGATGATTCGCATACAGGTTGTTTATCCGAGTCCGTTCATCTTCTTTAAGTTCGTGGTATCTCGCCACCAGAAGTTGAACCCGTTGCATCCAATCAAACTCTTGAAATTTGGGCTCGTTAAAAAAATAATCAAAAAGGTCTTCAAACAATTGCTTATCAGTCTCGTGAGGAATGATTATCTTCTTGCAGTCAGGACAAAGAATCGGATTCTTGTTCTGATACGAACTTAATTTTGGAGTCTCGTGCTCTCTTAATTCTTCTTCTTTTTCCATCAAACATCCTTTCCCTCTGTTGCACAATTCGTGCATATAAAAGCCATAATTTCTTTTTCATTTTCTTCAATATAATATTCACTCTCCCGTATAAGGTTTACAACTTCAGGGGAAAGGTCTTCTTTAAAAAGTCCTCTCGCTTTTGTCTCACAATAACAATGAGGACAAATAGGAAATTTAAAATTTTCATCCAAACATATACATACCCTACCTCTAACTTTTACGGTCTTCATTTTTTGCCCCCCTCATTAAATAATAAAAAAAAGAGTCAAGAGTCTTGGACTTATTATTATATTGTCTTTGACTCTTGACTCTAGACCTCAACTACCCCCTCCTTATAGACTATGATAGGGGAAAAGAAAGGGGTTGTCAAGCAAAATCGTGTATATACTCATTTAAGACGAGACTTACATTGGATTCCGCAATATTTTTTAGTGCGGGTCTCTAAAATTACCAAATCGACGGCACTGTGGCTGCCAGCCGTGCGAATGACTTCATAACGGTCTGGGTCTAAATGTTCTTCCAAGAGATGTTTGATTTTATATTCTAAATTTCTTCCTATTTGATAATTATTCATCTTCGTTTCCTTCAGTTGTGCCATCGGCAATATCGTTTAGAAGATTATTTGCGAGGGCATCAGCCAGCCCCAGACAAGTAAATTTCCCTCCGTGAAAAAAACTCTCTTGATTGTCTTCAAATTTCGAAAGCGTTTTAATTCCCGAAAAGATAAACGCATCATAGCGGATAAACAATTCTTTTAATAATGCTTCGGTGGGCTGAAGATTTAGGGGAATATCACTCAATCAAACCACTCCTTTTTATCATAAGGAAGTTTCTCAACTTCGTGTAAACAAAAGATACAAACTCTTTTGCCCTTGACTTTCATAGAATCAAAGCAATATCGTTCCTGTTTACAGTAAAAGCAATTTTGGATTACTCCTTCTTTAACTTTTCTCTTATCGCACTTGCAATTATTCGACTGCATCCTCCAAACCCCATTTCTTCTTTTGGTATTTTGCCTTCCTTGAAATCCACCCTGTCTTTTGGTGCCGTGCAAGGGTCTACGCTGTCTAATACCTCAAGTATGGCATTTATGTCTATGTTGCACTCTAAACAGAAAGTAATAAACTTCCCCAACGATTGTAAGAGTGTTCTGCACCCACCACCCTTGGGAAGTAGGATTATTTCGGTTATCTCCCCATTGCCGTCTTTGACTTCAACACGAAGTTTTCCACTACAATTATATTTTTCAAAGCGTGGAACTTTCTTCGTTGGCTTGATTTTGTCTGGCATCAGATACTCCCCTTGGTTTCTTTTGAATATTTCCTTAATATATTATATGCTCTTTCCAAAATAATGCAATCTTTTTCATTATGGTCTTTGATATACTCCAGAGATTTTGCATCGCCCTGCAACGCCTTAATCCAATAGATAGGTTTTAGCTGGGTCTTCCCCTGAATGCCCAATAAATCACAAACGCTTACCAGTCGGTTGGAATGAATCCTTAACTTATTCCTTGCGACAAAGTAAGCGTCTATGTGTTTTATCTGCCCAAAAAAAGGAAAATCTCTTTTCCAAAACAATGCTCTTGACCTAATAAATGGTATATCAAATCTTGCCCCATAAAAAGTAATTATGGTATCATATTTCTGAATATCGTTTATACAGTCTTGTATCAAGTGTTCATCGAGGTTTTTTTCTACCTCTTCCTGTTTTAATGCTCTGCCAAAGAATTCGTTTGCACCCTCCGTTTTAATACAATAGGAAAGCATAATGCCATAATCCGCAGCAAGGTTAGAGGTTTCTATATCGAGATATCCAACTTTCGTTTTTATCTTGCCATACTTCAACCAGCAATTATAATGGTCTATCCCATTGTGTCCGTGAGGACATTCCCAATTTGCCATTTCAGTTAATTCCTTCTTGCTTAATTTATTGACTGGAATCTTTGGCATAATCCCCCTTAATTGTATTTAAAGAACAGATACTTGTATTTACGCAACAAGTCTTTTTTCTTTTTCTCTGGCAAGGTGGTATCTTCGGTGGTTTGAATATACTTTTCTCCTGCGTCAATGCAAGCAGAGAGTTTTCGCCTATCCGAAGATTTTAACCACTCCGCCCAGAGTTCAGATACTTTGGCTATTGCTTGTGCAATCAATCCTATGTCGCTATTTGCCATTTAATCTCCTATACAGGCAACCAGTTCCAACCGTAAGTATCTCTTAAATATTTTGCTATCCCCATAATAATGGGTGCTAAACCCGCCCACCTTACGTCAGGACTTCCTGTAAGATAAGAAATCAAAATAGGCAATCCCATTGCCACTACTGTGCGTGTAACCCTCAAAATCGCTGCTAACATTTTTCTTCCACCTCCTTCGCCAATTCACGTGTTAAGTCAATAATCTGTTGAATCTTTAAAGCACATTTATGAAAAATCTTACCATTAAATCGGTAAGAGGGATTAAAAGAAAGCTGTTCATAGCTTATAAACATCTGTTGCATAGGGATAAGCTCTTTGTGTATCAACTCGTCTATTTTTTCGTTATGCTTCATCTTCTGCGGTATAAGAAAAGGATTTAGTTTCCTTTTGTATATTTATCCTGTTATCTAATCCCATCATCATATCAACCATTATCTCCGCCATAAACCAGTCATCCCACTCGTCGCCAGAGATATTATTCTTTGCCCTTACCTCGTAGTTATGGTAGGCGTATTCCTCAATAAGTTTGTGTCTATCCATACAATTATTTGTTATATGTATTACAACTTGTTGTAGATTTTCCTTTGCCTGTAAGAGGGATGCCCTCGCAGTCCAACTTTCTAACTTTCCAACTTTCTTCCTCGTCTATACAATCGGCACACCAAAATTCAGCAGTGTCCTTTGTAATACGAACAGGATACAATCGTTTCCCTTTTATATTACAACTATCGCATTTTTTTATCATAGGTTATATCCTATACTACATATAAGTTGTATTCTATACCTTTTTACAACATTTAGGTTGTAATTTATCGTTGTCTTTTTTACAATAAATGTTGTAAGTGTATTTCAAAGCATTTTCCAAATTATCATCTTCAAGCCAATAGGTAAACATATCTTCCCTTATGGCATTTAATAAAAGCTGGCTCAACCTCAAATCGGGGTTTGCCTTCCATATTTTTGAAATCAATTTCATAATCCTGAAAATACGCTTTGGGTCTCTCATTTTAATAACAACTCTTTCACAAAAAGAATAATAACGGGAATAGTAAGTATCCCAAAAAGCCAAGTCAGGAGTTTCATCTTTTCGTCGTGGCGTTCCACACGATTACGGTAATAGATACTTTCTTCCATATGTTTCTCGTAGCGACCGTTTATTTTGTCCGCCCTCGTTACTAATCCGTCTAACTTCTCGTTGATATTCTTGAAGATTTCTTTACATACATCGGGCATTTCGTGTGGTTCCATAGTCTCTCCTATTGGTAAAATATCTGTTCGCCTTGTTTGAAAATTGGTGTATAGGTGGCATAAATACAAATATTTTTTCCCCCACCCCCAGAATAAACAACGAAGGGGTCTGGAGGTATGGTATAAAAAGCAGTGGCACTCCATTCATTAATTGAAGAACCATCATCATAACGTAATGGAACACCAGCTGGGTCGGTTGGACTATGCACTGCCAACCAATATAACCCACTATCCAGTATTACAGGAGTAATTAAATCAAGATTATAGGTAGTATTGAATAATACTGAAGTTTGTGTGTTGGTATAACCTTTTAATACATTTACATAATCGTAACCACCTATTATCTTGTTATCATAAATTGCTAACCAAAAATCAACTGGAGGGTTATAATAACAAATATTTCCTCCAATCCTAATACCCAAAGAGGTGATTAATCCTTTTTCTGTTAAATTATAAGAAGTAGCATATATTCTTTTTCCTGTGCAGGTAGAAACACTTCCAGTTGTAGTATTCCCAAACGTCGCCACGTTATACCTTTTCTTCCTCTTTAATCGGATTCTGGAGTTTCTTCGTCAGCACAATACCGTTCTCCGCAACCCGTAACCCGCCCGCCTTGATAGCCAAGTCAATAAGACTGATTAACGCATCCACTTCCTGCTCCGTAAAATCATACTTCATTATTCCTCCTAATCGACATTGGTTAATATTCCGTTGGTTAATGTAACATTTTTCATCCCTGCGATATCCCAGAATACTTTAAGCAATGGTCGCCTGCTTACAGTTCCGTGTTCCTGTGCCCCTAAAGTACAATAATCGGGCATCGTAATACCACTACCCCAAGTTGGGTCGGTTTCTACGTTTGTATAGGCTGTTTTACTGATAACCGCTAATGCAGCAGCATTCAGAGTCATTGTTTTTTGTCCAGGAAATGTTATCCCCTTACCAGACAACCAACTGCCT
>VGWY01000194.1 GCA_016873575.1 Nitrospira sp.
GACCTTAATTGTGAATTCTGCGGTCAATGTGTAGCTGTATGCCCTACAGGAGCCCTGACAGGGAAGATGTGGGCTCACAAGGGAAGGCAGCATTTTAAAGAAGTTGAAACAGTATGCCCATACTGCGGATGTGGTTGTAGTCTCACGCTTCATGTCAAAAGAAACGAGGTAATAAGGGTTTCCTCGAGGGAAGATACACTCAATGAAGGGTGGCTCTGTTCCAAAGGTAGATTTGGATATGGATTTATTCATAATCCTGACAGGTTGACAAAACCCCTTATAAGAATAGCCCCAAAGACAAATCCCCCCTTACCCCCCTTTACTAAAGGGGGGGAGGGGGGGATTAACTCGTCACTTATCCCTCATCACTCATCACTCTTTAAGGAGGTCTCATGGGATGAGGCTTTTGATTATATCGCACAGAGACTAAAAGAGATAAAAGGTACATATGGGCCGGATTGTATAGGGGGTCTTTCTTCTGCACGATGCACGAATGAAGAAAACTATTTATTCCAGAGGTTCATGAGGGCTGTCATAGGCACAAATAATATTGACCATTGTGCACGATATTGACATAGTTCAACAGTAGCTGGTCTGGCTACTGTATTTGGTTCAGGTGCAATGACAAATTCCATATCTGAGATTGAAAACCATGATGTGATTTTTGTCATCGGATCCAACACAACAGAAACCCACCCGATCATCGGTCTCAAAATAAAAAAAGCTGTAAGAAAGGGTGCAGAACTCATTGTCGCGGATCCGAGAAAGATAGACCTCGTGCGGTTTGCTCAGGTATGGATACAGCAAAGGCCCGGGACAGATGTTGCACTCCTGAATTCTATGATGCATGTGATCATAAAGGAAGATTTAATAGACAAAAAATTCATAGACTCAAGGACAGAAGGATTTGAAGCATTTAGAGGAATGCTCGATGAATATACTCCTGAAGTGGGCGAGAGCATTACCGGGGTTCCAAAAGAAGATATTATTAAGGCTGCCCTTCTCTATGGAAATGCCATACGGCCTGGTATTTATTACACGATGGGAATCACTCAACATACCCATGGGACAGAAAATGTCTTTGTAATAGCGAAACTGGCATTGATGACCGGTAATCTCGGGAGAGAAAGTACAGGTGTCAATCCCCTCAGGGGACAGAACAATGTTCAAGGGGCAACAGACATGGGTTGCATACCTGACTTTTATCCTGGCTATCAGAAGGTGAATATCCGAGGCGTAAAAGAGAAGTTTGAGAAGGTGTGGGGAGTTAAGTTATCTGAGATACCTGGATTGACAGCCACAGAAATGGTACGATCTGCAAATGAAGGAAGCCTGAAGGCGCTCTACATTATGGGAGAAAATCCTGTGATGAGTGACCCTCATATGACTCACACGATAAAGGCATTCAAAAGCCTTGATTTTCTTGTGGTGCAGGATATATTTATGACAGAAACAGCAGAGCTTGCAGATGTGGTTTTGCCAGCAGCATGTTTTGCAGAAAAAGACGGGACATTTACGAATACAGAGCGAAGGGTGCAAAGAGTGAGAAAAGCGGTAGAAGCACCTGGTGATGCAAAGGAGGACTCATGGATAGTCAGGGAACTCGCCAAACGATTCGGATATGAGATGAAATACGATTTCATTGAAGAGGTATTTCAGGAAGCTGGAAGGCTCTGGCCTGCATTAGGAGGGATTACATATAAAAGGATTGCAAAGATGGGGCTTCAATGGCCATGTCCTACCCTTGATCATCCTGGAACACCCTATCTTTTCAAAGGAGGATTCCCTCATGGGAAAGCTTTATTTACTGCCGTCAGATACAGACCATCAGAGGAATTGCCTGATAATGAATACCCCTTTTTGCTCTCGACAGGAAGGCAACTTTTCCAGTATCATACTGGTTCAATGACAAGAAGGATTGAAGCCATCAATATGGTATCGCCTGAGGCCTATATTGAAATCAATCCTGATGATGCAAAGCAGTTAGGCTTGAATGATGGTAGAATGGTTAAGGTTACTTCACGGAGGGGGTCAATTCATATAAAGGCTCTCATTTCAGATAAACCATCAAAAGGGATGGTATTTATACCTTTCCATTTCAAGGAAGCAGCAGCAAATATGCTTACCAATGCAGCCCTTGACCCTATCTCAAAGATACCAGAATTAAAAGTTTGTGCTGTGAAGATAGAGAAGATATAAAAATAAGGAGGTATTTATGATTAATGCAGATTTATTAAAAAAACAGGTTTTATTCGAGGATATTAATAGCGATGGACTTGAAAAGATGGCCAAAATCGTTAAAAAAATTTCTTTTAAGAAGGGCGAATCCCTCTTTAAAGAAGGGGATGACACAAAGGGGCTTTATCTTGTCCATTCAGGGAAAGTTGAAATTTCCAGGGTAACTGCAGACGGGTGGAGACAGACTCTCGTAGTCTTGCTGCCCGGTCATTTTTTCGGAGAACTGTCAATCCTCGAGAATAGACATCATGTAGCAACTGCTTTAGCTCTTGAAGACACAGAACTTTTGCTTATCCCGAAAGAAGATTTTGAAAAAATGATGGAAGAAGATTGTATCCTGGCACTCAATCTTGTAAAGAGAATTGCAATTGTGATGAGTAAAAATCTGAGGCGGATGAACGATAAATTTTTAAGTGCATTGATAAGCTACTGAACTACCGTAAAGCGTAAAGCGTAAAGTGTAAAGCGTAAGAGGATTTATTTTATTATCTCCTCACGCCTAACGTTTCACGCCTTACGAATTTTAAATAAAAGGAGGGTTTCTAAAATGCCGCTTGATCCAACGAAGTTTGCAGATTGGCAGATTGCAGAAGCAGCAGAAAAGACAATGAAGACATCTCAGCAATTAGCTGAGGAATTAGGTATTAAAAATGATGAACTCTTGCCTCATGGGCATTATATTGCAAAGGTTCGTTTCGCACGTGTTCTGGAGAGGTTGAAGGACAAACCTGATGGGAAATTCATTGAGGTAACAGCCATAACACCCACACCACTTGGAGAGGGGAAATCCACTACTACCATGGGCCTTCTTCAGGGAATGGGTAAGCGTGGTAAAAAGGTCACCGCCTGCATACGCCAACCATCCGGTGGCCCAACCATGAACATTAAAGGCTCAGCAGCAGGAGGTGGGTTATCACAATGCATCCCCCTTACAGAGTTTTCCCTTGGTTTGACAGGTGATATAAATGCTGTTATGAATGCACATAATCTTGCTATGGTTGCACTAACAGCACGAATGCAGCACGAATTTAATTATAACGATGAGCAGTTGGCAAAGAGAAACCTGAAACGTCTCAATATAGACCCTAAAAATGTCGAGATGGGATGGGTTATTGATTTCTGTGCACAAGCGCTTCGTAATATTATCATTGGGTTTGGCGGTAAAGCAGACGGGTTTATGATGCCCTCTAAATTCAGCATAGCTGTTTCATCAGAAGTAATGGCTATTCTCTCAATCTTCAGCGACCTTGCAGATTTTAGAAAAAGGATAGGCGGGATTGTAGTTGCATACGATAAACAGGGTAACCCTATTACTACAGAGGATTTAGAAGTTGCCGGTGCTATGACTGCATGGATGCGTAATGCAATAAATCCAAACATGCTTCAATCCATTGAGGGACAGCCTTGCTTTGTTCATGCAGGACCTTTTGCTAATATTGCTGTTGGTCAATCATCTATTGTAGCTGACAAGATGTGTCTTAAATTATCTGACTATCATATTACTGAATCAGGTTTCGGTGCAGATATAGGTTTTGAGAAGTTCTGGAATGTAAAGTGTCGCTATTCCGGAAATATTCCAAATGTCTCAGTTATTACAGCTACAATAAGGGCATTGAAACACCACGGTGTTAATGCAGGTGCGCCACCAGTTTTTCCAGGCAGACCGATTCCAAAAGAATATTTAGAGGAAAATCTTGCATGGCTTGAAGATGGAATGGCAAATGTAATACATCACATAAATACAGTTAAAAAAGCGGGTATTAATCCTGTTGTATGCATAAACCGATTCCATGCTGATACAGATGAGGAAGTAAAATTGACCAAGAAAATGTGCGAGGCGGCTGGTGCACGTGTTGCTGTATCTCAACACTGGCAGTATGGAGGCGAAGGTGCACTTGAACTGGCTGACGCAGTCCTCGATGCCTGTAATGATGATGTTAATTTTAAATTTCTCTATGACCTCGAAATACCTCTTCGTAAACGCATCGAACTTATTGCCAGGGAAGTATATGGTGCAGATGGAGTAAGCTATTCTGCAGAGGCCAAAGCCAAGGCAGAAAGGTTTGAGAAGGATCCTAAATTCAAAGACTATGCTACTATGATGGTAAAGACCCATCTATCCCTTTCACATGACCCTACATTAAAAGGTGTACCAAAGGGCTGGACTTTACGCATTCGTGATTTTCTCACCTATGGAGGTGCAAGGTTTATCTGCCCTGTAGCAGGGAATATCAGTCTTATGCCAGGAACATCTTCTGATCCGGCATACAGAAGGGTTGATGTTGATATTAAAACTGGTAAGGTAAAAGGGTTGTTTTAAGCATCCATAGTTGGGTATAATTAATTTTTGTCTATTTTTCCGATGAAGATACTTATTCAAGAAATACCCGATGACGGGCTTGACATAGAACTGAGCGAGACAATTAC
>VGWY01000195.1 GCA_016873575.1 Nitrospira sp.
ATTGAAAGAGTTTCCGGGATTCCATGATGAAAAATTAAAAGGGAAGAACAAGGGACAACGTTCATCACGCTTGAGCCTTAAATACAGGGTTATATATACAATAAAACGTGATATCGTTACAGTTTTTGTCATAGAAATAACATCGCATGAATATTAGGAGGTCAAATGAAAACTAAGAGTAAATTCATTTCAGCAAAGCCTCATACCGTTCTTTCAACGGGGGAGGTCATTCGACTGCTCCGTGATTTGAAAGGATGGACTCAGGCCGAACTTGCGAGGCGTTCCGGTATTAGTGCAACCAATATTAGCCTTTTAGAAAATGAGAAGGTTGAGATTGGCAAAAGGCGTGCTGAACAGCTTGCAAAGACCTTTGACGTTCATCCTGCAATAATTATGTTTCCTAAGTATGAGGCAAAAGAGATAGAGAAAGCCGCCTAAGCGGGACAAAGAACACACCCCACATTTTCTTAGCATCGGCTCTTCCCTTAGATAGAATTTCTCTGCTCAGGCTTGTGTATTACAAATTTTGTGAGAATAGTCTCAGTGCAATTATCAGAGAGATTCCGGACAAGCCGGAATGACAAACAAAGGTGATGTATCAACGTTTAGATTGATGTATCCACAGAAAAGTTGGAAGAACCTTAAAAACATCTCATCTGATCTTGCTTTAGAAAGCACTCGTGATTACTATAAATCCATGAATGATACAAAGCCGGATGAACTCATAAAAGACGGACTTACAGAATTAGGGCTTACCCCTTCAGAGGAGCAGATAAATGCATTTACGGTCTATCTATCTGAGTTAAAGAAATGGAATAAGGCATATAACCTTACCGGCCTTAAGAAGGATGAAGATATTATTATCAAACATTTCCTCGATTCCCTGCTTTATCTCAAGGCAATGCCCGCCGGCGAAATAAAGGTTGCTGATATAGGAAGTGGTGCAGGGTTTCCAGGGATACCGATAAAGATTATCCGACCTGAGATAGAGATGTATCTCATTGAGCCTTCAAGAAAAAAGTCCGCATTTCTCAGACACATTATACACCGGCTCGGATTGAAAAAGATTGAGGTAATAGAAAAGAGGGTTGAAGAGGTAAAGGTAAATCGAGAATTATCGGCGCCTGTAGATATTGCAGTTACCAGGGCGCTCTTTGAAATTAAAAAATTCATCAAAAAAGCGTCTCATATTGTTAAACCGGACGGGATATTTGTTCTTAATAAAGGACCAAAAGTCAAAGAAGAGATAAGGACACTGAAGGATGTAAAGTATGAGATTTTACTTATCAACCTACCCTGTTCTGATGTAAAGCGCTATATTGTTATACTGAATCTGTAAAAGGAGATTTTTACTCCTGTCTCAATAATTTGGCATGGCCTTCAGCTATGACTGTGTTGTCTGCTTTTTTCACGATAGCCGATGTCTCGATAACCTTTTTACTCATTTTTATTATTTCAGCCTCGATGATAGCCTTTTCTCCAGCCATAAGCGGGTTCTTAAATCTCACGGTAATCTCTGCAGTAACAGCAGGCATACCTTGCATCAGTGAAGCCTTCACCATTGCTTCGTCAAGCAGGGTAGAGATTATTCCACCATGTACAATATCTTTGTATCCTTGATGAATTTTCTGAGGAATAAATTCAGTTATTACCTTTCCATTATGCATACAGAATGTAAGATGAAGGCCGTGAGGATTTTGCTCTCCACATACAAAGCAGTAATGATCGTCTTCTAAGGTATTCACTTGAAAATATTGTTTTATTGTTGTCATTCCTGCAGAAGCAGGAATCTATACATCTGTTTCTGGATTCCCGCCTGCGCGGGAATGACGGTCTTTTACTTGTTCATCATTTCAAGAAAATCCTTGTTGGTCTTTGTTCCTATGAGTTTTCCGAGAAGGAATTCCATACTTTCAACCGTACTTAGCGGAGTAAGAACCTTTCTCAGTATCCACATCTTGTTGAGCACATCCTTATCAACAAGGAGTTCTTCCTTTCGTGTTCCAGAAGCATTAATGTCAATGCTTGGGAATATCCTCTTATCAACGAGTTTTCTGTCTAAGTGCAGTTCCATATTTCCTGTGCCTTTGAACTCCTCGAATATGACATCGTCCATTCTGCTTCCTGTGTCAACCAGGGCAGTTGCCAATATGGTAAGGCTGCCACCATCTTCTATATTTCTCGCTGTACCAAAAAATCTTTTTGGTTTCTGGAGTGCATTTGAGTCAAGTCCGCCCGAAAGGACCTTGCCGCTGGTTGGTATGATTGCATTATAGGCCCTCGCAAGCCTTGTGATACTGTCAAGGAGAATGACAGCATTGCGTTTGCACTCGACAAGGCGTTTTGCCCTTTCAATGACTATCTCAGAAACCTGGCAGTGCCTCTGTGGTGGTTCATCAAAAGTTGAGCTTATTATCTCTGCTGCTGGAACCTGCCGTTTCCAGTCTGTTACTTCCTCAGGTCGTTCGTCAATCAGAAGTATGATCAGGTGGATATCTCGGTGATTTTTCTTGATAGCCTTTGCTATAGACTGCAGAAGCATTGTTTTGCCAGTCCTCGGTGCAGCAACGACCATGCCCCTTTGTCCCATACCTATAGGTGTTATGAGATCCATTACCCTTGTAGAATAATCATTCTGGTCATATTCAAGTTTGATCTTTTCAGTTGGATAGTAGGGGATAAGATTATCAAAGAGTGGTCGGGTTATATTTTCTTCTGGCGGGTCATGGTTGATTGCCTCTACCTTCAGGAGGGCAAAGTACCTCTCAGTTTCTTTCGGTGGTCTTATCTGACCTGAAACAAGGTCACCTGTCCTGAGGTTAAACCTCCGTATCTGTGACGGTGATATATAGATATCATCAGGTCCTGGCAGATAGCTGTAGTCGGGAGACCTCAAAAAGCCGAATCCGTCAGGAAGGATTTCAAGTACCCCTGCTGAAAAGACATACCCTGTTTTTTCTGTCTGTGCCTGTAGTACCGCAAATATAAGATCTTGTTTCCTCATGCTGCTGGCACCTTCTACCCTGAGTTCTTTCGCTACCTCCATTAATTCATCGATGGTTTTATCCTTCAGTTCTGATATAGGTGTGGTATCCGTTAGTAAATTCTTTTTTTGACTCTCCATTGCTAAACTCCTCTTTGGATTTAATTCTATGTGGTGGTTTTTATACCCCGGTAGGTCTTGTACCTATCCAGGAAGGTTTTTACGATTTTTACAAGAAGAATATATCTTGCTAATACCATACTAAAAGATGAAAGAATTTGTCAATACCATACCAAACCATGCCAAAATACCTTAGTTAGGGACGTATTTGGACTTTACAATTTTCTCTATGAGATGTTAGATTTCTGTAATGAAATATGGTGAAAAGGCAATAAAAAAGGCACGCTTAGAGACGTGGGATAATCCGCATCCAGAGTGTGACTACGAGATTCATATCAGTTTCCCTGAATTTACCTGCCTGTGTCCACGTTCCGGATACCCAGATTTTGCAACAATTCAGATAAATTATATCCCCGACAAAAAGATCGTTGAACTCAAGTCTCTCAAACTGTACCTGAATTCCTTTCGTAATACCCATATGTCTCACGAAGAGACAACCAATAAAATTTATTCAGAGCTCGAAAGGAAGCTAAAACCGAGATTCTTAGAGGTAATTGGGGACTTCAATCCAAGGGGAAATCTAAAAACAATGATAAGGGTTTGCTCTACGCCCCCTTTGCCCTCTCGATAAACAGCTTCATCTTCCCGTGGTCTTTCTTCCCCTTTGCTAACTCAATACCACTGCTTACATCAACACCGTAAGGTTTTACCCGTCGTACCGCTTCGATAATGTTATCAGGCGTCAAACCTCCTGCAAGGATAATTCTCCCAAACTGTTTTGCATCAATGGCTATGTCCCAGTTGAAGACCTGACCTGTACCACCAAGAATGTCGGGTGCGTATGTATCGAGGAGGAATGCAGATACTTTGTCTTTATAGTGAATGAGAGGATCAAGACTTTCCAGAGATTTTACCCGAATAGCCTTAATCACGCGCCTTGAAATATCACACATCTCTGGTGCTTCATTACCGTGTAACTGTACAATATCTATACCTGTAAGATTTACTATTTTTTCAATCTCTTCAGGGTTCTCATTAACAAAGACTCCGACATCTGAGATAAACGGTGGCAGGTTTCTGATTATTGATTGTGCTCTGTGTGGTGATATATATCGGGGACTTCCCCTGAAAAAAACAAAACCTAAGGCATCAGCTCCAAAATTAACTGCAGCTATTGCATCGTCTATATTTGTTATACCACAGATTTTAATTTTAACCTGCATATCATACCTTGCCCATCAACTCATCAATCTTTTCGCCTATATTATCTGCTCCCATAAAAGATGTTCCAATTAGCATAGCATCAATCCCTGCATCTTCAAGCCTTTTTATATCTTCTCGTGTCCTTATTCCACTTTCACTAACAATAATTTTATCATGAGGAATTTCTTTCTTCAGGGTGAATGTTGTCTGAATGTCCACCTGTAGTGTTTTAAGATCTCTATTGTTAATACCTATTATTTCACTATCTATTAAGAGCGCCATTTCGAGTTCCCTGAAATTATGCACCTCAAAGAGTACAGATAATTCGAGTTCTCTTGCGAGATGGAGATA
>VGWY01000196.1 GCA_016873575.1 Nitrospira sp.
AGCCCCTGTGAAAGCCCCTGGTTCATAACCGAAAAGCTCGCTCTCAAGGATAGTTTCGGGAACAGCTCCTATATTGATGGCCATAAATTTTTCATTTTCCCTTTGGGAAAGATTATGAATTGCCTTAGCAATCAGCTCTTTTCCAGTTCCTGTTTCACCACAGATGAGTATAGTTGAGTCTGTTTTGGCTATACTCTCGATGAGATGGAAAATCTTCTGCATCTGTGAACTTTTGCCTATAATGCCCTGGAAGCTGGGCCTCAATTTTTTTGCTTCCTCAAATTCTTCTTTAAGATTCTTATTGAGGAGGACTAACTTCCTTTTCTCCACCGCCCGGTTTACTGAGGCTAATAACACCTCGTTATTAATCGGCTTTTCCAGAAAATCGTAGGCCCCGTTTTTTAATGCCTCAACAGCCATAGGCACATCTCCGTAACCTGTAATTATGATCACAGGGAGATTCTCGTCTATTTCTTTCACATTCTTTTGAAGTTCAATCCCATTCATCTGTGGCATCTTAACATCGGTAATAAGTACGTCATATGTATTTTTTCTTAATTCCTCCAAGGCATCCATTGCATTGTCAAATGTCTTCACATCAAAGTCATTGAGAGATAGGGTTTGATGAACAGCCAGGCGAGTATATTTATCGTCATCCACGAAGATGATCCGCGGTAAATCTTTCATAAAGCTTCCTTATGATATAAAGGTAGATAAATGCGAAAAGTGGTTCCCTTTCCGACCTCGCTTTCTACCTCGACAGATCCTTTATGTTCTTTAATGATGCTGTGGCTTATTGAGAGCCCGAGTCCGGTTCCAACTCCAACATCGCGGGTTGTAAAGAAGGGATCAAATATCCTTTCCTTCAATTCCGAAGGGATACCTGCTCCTGTGTCAATAATCTCTATATTAACTGCATCTTGGGACAGATGGGTCTGAATAGTTAACTTTTTTGTCTCTGTTTTCTCCATGGCGTATATGGCATTTTGAATCATATTCAAGAATACCTGCTCTAAGCGCAGAGGATTACCAAGTATTTGGGGATTGGTTGATTCCAGCTTTAATTCCACTTGAATATTGGCCAATTTGAGCTGAGATTCGAGGAATCTGATGAGCCCTTCGATAAGAGTATGAACATCTAAGGTCTGTTTCTTCTCATCAGATTTCCTGGCAAAGGTTCTTAATTGACCGATAATAGTTGATGCCTTTTTAACCAGATCGATAATAAAAAGAAGGTTTTCCTCGGCTAACTTAGGTGGATTTTGGTTTCTTCTAAGGTCAGTGAGTGCATTTTGAGCAAACAGTTGAATACCATTAAGTGGTTCATTTAGTTCATGTGCAATTCCGGCTGCCATCTCTCCCAAAGCAGCCAGTTTATTTGACTGAATAAACTGTTCGTTCAGAAGGGTTTTCTGTTGGTAAATAGCCTCAACCCTTCTGAAAAGATATTGTATAGTCAGCATTGCCATAACCAGGATAATAAATCCGCTGAAAGCAAAAATGGGAAGAGCTAACGATTCATGATTACTGTAGTACAGATATAAAGAAATCGAGAAAGGTACTAAGGCCAGTAAAAAGGTGATAAGTAATATCTTTCTCCTTAAAGGCAGAAAATAATTTTCTCTTACTTCCACACTCGTAAAGAGCTTTCCTCTACTCAACTTTCGCAAAATAAAGTGAATTTAATTATATCATAAAATGATAAATAGAATGTTCACGAAGCGTTACATGACTAATCAAAGAATTGTATATTTAGAGTCTGTTTATAAAATTGTATATTTAATATCTTTTATTCTTTTAATATTTCATCCGATATTGCATCAAACACCTCTATCATCCTTACAAGTCCAATAAGCTTCCTTTTGTTCTCTAAAACAGGGAGGAGAATCAAATCATGGTGAATCATTATGTATGCCGCCTTTGTTACAGATTCATTAGGTTCAACAAAATATTGCGCTGATATCATAATCTCGCGGACTGGCTTTTCTACCAATTCTTTTGATTCCTGTTTAAATAAGGTGTCCCATTCCATCTCTTTCTCTTCAGAGAATAGAGCCTGTGTTGTCTGTTTTAAAAATCCCGGTTCAAGTCCTTTCAGGATATCTTTGAGAGTCAAGGTTCCCATAAGATTATATTTTTCGTCAAATATCAGAATAACCATCGGTTCAGGATATTTCTTGCTATTAATAAAAGATACCTTAGCAATCCTTATAGCCTGACTTATCGAAAACCAGTACGGGATATGAGGATAATCAAAGACTCCGATCATAATGTCTTTTACATTTTTAGCAGTCTGCATTTAATCCCTCCCTTAACGAATTAAGCAAAAGGGTCAGGTCTTGCAATATTACATTTCTATTTTTCCTTCTACCCTCTTGATTGCCCTGCTTATTGTTGCATAGTGTACACCAAGGTGCTCGGCTATCTCCCTCAATGTATAACCATACCTGATGTAAGCTTCATATATCTTTTTATCTTTAGAACCCTTGGTTTCATTATCCCATTTCAATATCTCCTCAAGTAATAGTCTTGTTATATACCGTTGAACCCTGGGTATTTCTTTTAAGTCTCCTTTATGTGTCAGCATTAGATTTAACTTCTCCATAAAACTATCTTTTCACTGAGGATTATTTATGACTTTATCTATCTTACCTCTGCTAAAAAAAAGCTCGGCAGTCTTATTCGTTGGATCTAATTCTTGTATCTTTCTAAATATTAATGTCATTTTTGTAAAATCACTTTTATTCTGATATAACTGTGCCAGCAACAAAAGATATTTAATCTGTTCAGCAACCAGTCCTTCTTTATGAAGAATAGTAATAATTCCTTCATAGGCACCTATTTCTGAAGGATAGATATTCAATATCTTTTTATAAGTTGCAATAGCCTTATTGCCCTGGTCAAGAGACAACTTTTTTGCTGCTTTGTATAAATACTTGGTTGCACTTTTCTTATCTCCTTTTTTCAAATAAAGATCCCCAAGCAGGTTGTATTCATCTGATGAGAGATCCCTATTATTTAATGATTTTATGTACTCTTTATCCATTAATTCTTTTATTTTTATATCAATATCATCTGATTTACTTGATTTTGATATCATTCTTCTCCCCTTTTGTTTTATTTAACCTGAATTACGAAAGAGTATAATAAAAAGTCATGTAAAATGTCACCCTGAAAAAAGTTCAGAAATTTTTATGGGTGTTATGTAACATTTGAATGCTGATTGATTGACAGAATTGTCATTAAACAGAAATAATGAAATATGGTCAGGAGATATAATTCGTTCGGTTCGTATATAAAGAAGCTGTTTGGTACCACTGTTTATAAGGTAAATGTGGACGCTGGATTTACCTGTCCTAATCGGGACGGAACCCTTAGTACATCGGGATGTATTTATTGTAACAATGACAGTTTCAGACCTATCTCATGTAAGCCGACTCTTTCTTTGCGTGAACAGATTCATAATGGCATTGCACATATTCGAAAAAGATACAAGGCAGAGAAGTTTCTTGTCTATTTTCAGCCATATACAAACACATATGCCCCTGTTGATGAGTTAGAGCATCTTTATAGAGAGGCACTCTCAGAACCCTCAGTTACAGGGCTCGCTATCGGCACAAGACCTGATACGGTGGATAAGGAGAAGATTGCATTACTTGAGTCCCTTGCAGAACAGTACTTTATCCTGGTTGAATATGGGATGCAGTCAATGTACGATAAGACCCTTGAATTCATAAACCGAGGGCATGACTATCATACGTTTCTCACTGCCCTTGACATGACAAAGAACAGAGGGATATTTATCGGTGCACATATTATTGTTGGATTCCCAACTGAGACAAAAGAAGAGATAATCTTGATGGCTGATGAGATATCACATTTACCACTTGAATTCCTCAAGATTCATCAGCTTCAGGTAATAAAAGATACGCCTCTTGAGATGATGTACAGGGAAAACCCATTTCATGTATTTGAATATGAGGAGTATCTTGATTTTGTTATTGAATTCATCGAGCGGCTTTCTCCCAGGATAGTCCTGCAAAGGCTTTTTGCTACAGCACCTGATAGTATCCTGATTGCGCCCCGGTGGGGAAAAAGCAGACAGGAGATTTTAAGGGACATAGAAAAAAGACTTGAGTTAAAAGATACCTATCAGGGGAAAAAAATGAAGATTCATGCCGTGATATAAACTCTTGGTATCCACTCAAAAACTTCTGAACAGTTTTAAGGGTGTATCCCCTTAGTTCTAATAACATGGGCGGACGAGTCGCAAATGATACCTGAGGCGAACGCTATTCTCCCAGTCTATGCGTTTCTGCTGTGCAGGACTTCTGCGCTGGAGGACTTCGGTTCTTTTGGCCTACGGTACCTCGGGCCTTGATGCAGAAGGGCTCGGCAAAGCCCGTTTACTGGAAAATTGAATTTAGGAAATATGGGGAGTGTCCCTTCTAAGGCTCCCAATCAAGTCTGTTTTGTTTTAGTTATCCCAACCTTAACCTTAACCTGTCTTTTTTGTTTGCAAATATTGAGAGGGAAATATGATTCTTAGAGGAAATTAGGGGGAAGGGGATTATGTGAAGAAACAAGACCTGACCCGGTGTTGCATTGTACTAA